>NZ_JAHXBG010000030.1 GCF_020103725.1 Hyalangium gracile
GAGAACCAGCTGCGCTTCGCCGTCCGTGAGGGCGGTCGCACGGTGGGTTCTGGCGTCGTGGCCGAGGTCATCGAGTAAGTTCTCCCGACCGCTACCCCGGCGGCCAGGAGTTGGATTGCCGGGGTAGTGTCGGAATACAGTTGCAACCAGAGGGGTGGGGTGGTACATGCCGCGCCCCTCGTCTGAAGCACGGCTCTGTGACATCCAGGGGACGTCGGTCGTAACGCCTCCACTGCTAGGGGCCGTCTAAGAGGTTTTTTCGAAATGGCGACAACGAAGATTCGCATCCGGCTGAAGGCGTACGACTCGAAGCTCCTGGACCAGAGCGCCGGGGAGATTGTTGAGACGGCCAAGCGCACGGGCGCCAAGGTGGCCGGTCCGATCCCCCTTCCCACGCGCATCAACAAGTTCACGGTTCTGCGGTCGCCGCACGTGGACAAGAAGAGCCGCGAGCAGTTCGAGATCCGCACGCACAAGCGCTTGCTCGACATCCTCGAGCCCACCCAGCAGACGCTGGATGCGCTGATGAAGCTGGATCTGTCGGCTGGCGTTGACGTGGAGATCAAGTCCTAGGAAGCGGGAGAGGACTGGCGCGGTTCCACTCCGACCCCCGAGGAAATGTCATGGCGAAGTTCAAGGTAATCAACCTCAATGGCGAGCAGGTGTCGGAGATCGAGCTCTCCGACACGGTGTTTGGCGCCGAGCCGAACCCCCACCTCTTCTACGAGGTGGCGAAGATGCAGCAGATCAACCGTCGCCGCGGCACCGTGGGTGTGAAGAACACCTCGCTGGTGAGCGGCGGTGGCAAGAAGCCCTGGAAGCAGAAGGGTACCGGCCGCGCCCGTCAGGGCTCCATCCGCGCTTCCCACTGGGTTGGCGGTGGTAAGGCGATGGCTCCCAAGGCTCGGGACTACACCTACCGTCCTCCCCGCCAGGTTCGTCGCGGCGCGCTCCGCGCGGCGCTCAGCCTGCGCGCCAAGGAGAACGCGCTGGTCATCCTGGACGGCTTCAAGCTCGACGCCCCGAAGAGCAAGCAGGCCTTCGACGTGCTGACCAAGCGCCTGAAGCTGGAGAACGCCCTGGTCATCGACGAGAAGGGCAACATCAACCTGCACCGCAGCGTGCGCAACCTGGCTCAGTTCGATGTGCTGCCGCCCGAGGGTATCAACCTCGAGTCCGTGCTCCGCCACAAGCAGCTCGTGCTGACCTCCGCGGCCGCCAAGGCCATCCAGGAGGCCCTGTCATGAAGATCCACGACGTCATCAAGGGTCCGCTCATCACCGAGAAGCTGGACCAGGCCCGCGAGAAGTTCCGCCAGTACTCCTTCATCGTCGACAAGAAGGCGACGAAGGTGGACGTGGCTCGCGCGGTCGAGAGCCTCTTCAAGGTCACCGTCGAGGGCGTTCGCACCAACATCGTCCGCGGCAAGATCAAGCGCGTGGGCAAGAGCATCGGCCAGCGCCCCAACTACAAGAAGGCCGTCGTCACCCTCAAGGAGGGCGACAAGATCGAGCTCTTCGAGGGAGGGACGGCCTAGGCGCACCGCGCTGACCGTCTGAGGAAACCACCATGGGCATCAAGAAGTACAAGCCGACCTCCGCTGCTCGCCGCCTGATGACGGTGTCCGACTTCGCGGACATCACCAAGGACACGCCGGAGAAGAGCCTCACCGAGCCGCTCAAGCGCTCCGGTGGCCGCAACGTCCACGGCCACATCACCCGCCGTCACCAGGGTGGCGGTCACAAGCGCCGCTACCGCGTCATCGACTTCAAGCGTCGTGACAAGGACGGCGTGCCGGCCAAGGTCGCCTCCGTGGAGTACGACCCGAACCGCACCGCCAACATCGCGCTGCTGCACTACGCGGACGGCGAGAAGCGCTACATCCTGGCCCCGGTGGGCCTGGCGGTGGGCGACACGCTGTTCGCCGGCCCCAACGCGGACATCCGGCCGGGCAACTGCCTGCCGCTGCTGAACATCCCGGTGGGTACGGTCATCCACAACGTGGAGCTGAAGCCGGGCCGCGGCGCGCAGATCATCCGCTCGGCCGGCACCTCCGGTCAGCTGATGGCCAAGGAGGACCGCTACGCCCAGGTCCGCCTGCCCTCGGGCGCGGTGCGCAAGGTGCTCATCGAGTGCCGCGCCACCGTCGGCCAGCTCGGCAACATCGAGCATGAGATCATCCGCGTCGGCAAGGCGGGTAAGAGCCGCTGGCTGGGCATCCGGCCCACCGTCCGCGGTCTGGCGATGAACCCGGTCGACCACCCGCACGGTGGCGGTGAGGGTAAGTCCGGCCAGGGTAACCCGCACCCGGTGTCGCCGTGGGGCAAGAAGACCAAGGGCCTCACCACGCGCACCAACAAGCGGACCGACAAGTTCATCGTGAGCAAGCGGCGGCAGGGCCCGCGCAGCCAGTAGCTCGTAAAGGGATTCTGAAATGGCTCGTTCGATCAAGAAGGGACCGTTCGTCGACGATCATCTCCTCAAGAAGGTGGAGGACATGATCAAGACGAACCAGAAGAAGGTCGTGAAGACGTGGTCGCGGCGCTCCACCATCCTGCCGGAGTTCGTCGGGCACACCTTCGCGGTTCACAACGGGAAGAAGTTCATCCCGGTGTTCGTGACGGAGAACATGGTGGGTCACAAGCTCGGCGAGTTCGCGCCGACTCGGACCTTCGGCGGGCACTCGGCGGAGAAGAAGGTCGCCAAGGCCCCCGGTAAGTAATCCGGACCGCTCTAGGAGATGACGATGGAGTCCACTGCACATCTGCGCTACGTCCGCATGTCCCCCCGGAAGCTCTCGACGGTGGCTGCGCTCGTCCGGGGCAAGCCTGTCGAGGCTGCCCTCAACATCCTGAAGTTCACCCCCCGCGCCGCGGCGGCTCCGCTCGGCAAGCTCATCAAGAGCGCCGTGGCCAACGCCACCGACAAGTCCAAGGGCCAGGTCGACGTGGACACGCTCTACGTGAAGACCATCTCCGTGGACCAGGCTCCCACCCAGCGCCGGTACATGCCGCGCGCCATGGGCCGGGCCACGCGCATCAACAAGAAGAGCGCCCACGTTCACGTGGTGCTCGCCGAGGCCAAGAAGTAGCCCTCCGGGCCTTCAATCTTTAAGGAGAAGCACGTTGGGACAGAAAGTTCATCCGATCGGGTTCCGCCTCGGCGTCATCAAGACCTGGGACAGCAAGTGGTTCGAGCACAAGAACTACGCCCAGTGGCTGCATGAGGACATCCGCATCCGCGAGTTCGTGAAGAAGTCGCTCAACCACGCGGGCGTCTCCAAGGTGGAGATCGAGCGCGCGGCCAACAAGGTGAAGGTCAACGTCCACACCGCGCGCCCGGGCATCGTCATCGGCAAGCGCGGCGCGGGCATCGAGACGGTGAAGAAGGACCTGCAGCAGTTCACCAAGAACGAGGTCTTCCTCAACATCGTCGAGGTCCGCAAGGCGGAGACCGACGCGCAGCTGGTGGCCGAGAACATCGCCACCCAGCTCGAGCGCCGCATCGCCTTCCGCCGCGCCATGAAGAAGGCGCTGCAGACGGCCATGAAGTTCGGCGCCAAGGGCATCCGCGTGGCCTGCTCGGGCCGCCTGGGTGGCGCGGAGATGGCGCGCTACGAGTGGTACCGCGAGGGCCGCGTGCCCCTGCACACCCTGCGCGCCGACATCGACTACGGCTTCGCCGAGGCGAAGACCACCTACGGCAAGATTGGCTGCAAGGTCTGGATCTGCCGCGGCGAGGTTCTGCCGGGCAAGGGCGGCCAGGCCCCGATGCCCTCCAACCGCTAGCTCTGAGCTCCCCGGGGCGCCCACGGGTGCCCCTTCGGGGATGAAGGACACCGACGATGCTTCAGCCTGCTCGTACCAAGTTCCGCAAGATGCACAAGGGCCGCACCCCGGGTAAGGCCCACCGTGGCAGCAACCTCACCTATGGTGAGTACGGCCTCATGTCCCTGCAGCCGGGGTGGATCACCTCGCGGCAGATCGAGGCGGCCCGTATCGCGATGACCCGCCACGTGAAGCGCGGCGGCAAGATCTGGATCCGGATCTTCCCGGACAAGCCCATCACGAAGAAGCCCGCCGAGACCCGTATGGGTACCGGTAAGGGAGGCGTGGAGTACTACGTGGCCGTGGTGAAGCCGGGCCGCATCCTCTACGAGATGGAGGGCATGACGGCCGACGTGGCCACCAGCGCGCTCAAGCTCGCGCAGGCGAAGTTGCCTGTGCTCACCAAGATCGTGACCCGCGGCGCGCTGTCACTCTAGCCCCGCGCCCAGGAGACCGAAGATGGCGACTGCCAAGGAACTGAAGGAGTTGTCGGTGGAGGACCTGCAGCGGCGCGCGGATGAGCTGCGCACCACGCTGTTCCAGGACCAGCTGAGCATGCGGACGGGCAATCTGGACAGCCCCTCGCAGCGCACCCAGCACCGCCGCGACCTGGCCCGCGTTCTCACCGTGCTGACGGAGAAGAAGAAGGCTCCGCAGAAGACGGACAAGTAGCTTTCAAGGGCATGCCCCCAGGGGCTGCCGTCACCGGGAAGTCCCGGGGACACTGACTGACAGGCGAGATTCACGATGGCTGAAGAGACCCAGACCACCTCCGCTCCCGAGACCTCCTCCCGCGGCCGTCCCAAGACGCGCGTGGGGATCGTCACCTCGAACAAGATGCAGAAGACGGTGATCGTCACCGTCCAGCGCCGCGCGCCGCACGCCAAGTACGGCAAGATCATGAGCATGCGCGAGAAGTACAAGGCGCACGTCGAGGACCACGACTACCCGAAGAAGATCACCATCAACGAGGGTGACCGCGTGCGCATCGCCGAGACGCGGCCGACCTCGAAGGACAAGCGGTGGCGGGTGGTCGAGGTGATCGAGAAGAGCAAGAACGTCTGAGCCACGTGAGCCCGCCGCCACCTGGCGCGGGCGGCTCGAGCCGCGCGGCTCCGCCCTCGCCGGGCCGGGGCCGCTCGTAGGACCTTAGAGGAGACTTCCAGATGATTCAGATGACGAGCGTGCTCGACGTGGCCGACAACTCGGGCGCCAAGAAGGTGTTCTGCATCAAGGTGCTCGGCGGCTCGAAGCGCAAGTACGCGTCGATCGGCGACGTGATCGTCGTGTCGATCCGCGAGGCGCTGCCGAACTCGAAGGTGAAGAAGGGTGACGTGGCCAAGGCCGTCATCGTTCGCACCAAGGCCGAGGTGGGTCGGCCCGACGGCAGCTACATCAAGTTCGATGGCAACTCGGCGGTCCTCATCAACAAGGACCTGGAGCCCATCGGCACGCGCATCTTCGGGCCGGTCGCCCGTGAGCTCCGCGCCCGCAAGTTCATGAAGATCATCTCGCTCGCGCCCGAGGTTCTGTAGTCCCGGCCAGCAGGCGAGCAGTCAGAGAGGAAGCCATGCAGAAGCTGAAGGTTGGAGACACCGTGCAGGTCATCTCGGGCGCCGAGCGCTCGGAGAAGACCCCGGCGAGCAAGCGCGGCAAGGTGCTGAAGATCGACCGCGAGGCGGGGCGTGTCACGGTGGAGGGGCTGCGGATGGTCAAGCGCCACCTCCGCAAGACGGCCCAGAGCCCCGAGGGCGGCATCGTCGAGAAGGCGGGCACCATCGCCCTGTCGGACATCCAGGTGGTCTGCGCCAAGTGCGACAAGCCGACCCGGGTGGGCATCCGCGCCGAGGGCGACAGCAAGAAGCGGTTCTGCAAGAACTGCGACGCCCTGATTGACTAGGGGTTTGGGTTGGGGCATGTATGCGCGCCCTTTGGCCACCCGGGGCCAGGGGCGAGCAGGCATGCGTACACGAGGGCCCGAAGCACTGGGGCCCTCTCGGTGTTTCTGAGATTCCGGATGAACTGATCGGGGCCGCTGGGTCCATGACGGCGCTCCGAAGCAGAGGACAGGACAATGGCTGACGAGAAGAAGCCTGAGCAGGCTGAGAAGAAGGAAAAGAAGGAAAAGAAGGGCCGCAAGAAGGAAGACGTCAAGAAGGCGGGCTTCGCGGCCAACATCGAGGAGGGCCTCGAGGCGAAGCCGGCGCGGCTGAAGCTGCGCTACCGCAAGGAGGGAGTGCCCGCCCTGATGAAGGAGCTGGGCCTGAAGAACCCCTTCCAGGTGCCGCGGCTCGAGAAGATCGTCGTCAACATGGGTCTGGGAGAGGCGCTCTCCAACAACAAGATCCTGGAGTCGGCGGTGGACCAGCTGGGCGCCATCACCGGTCAGAAGCCGGTCGTGACGCGCGCTCGCAAGTCGATCGCGAACTTCAAGCTGCGCCAGGGCCAGGCCATCGGCTGCGCCGTCACGCTGCGCGGCGACCGGATGTACGAGTTCCTGGACCGCCTCATCTCCGTGGCGCTGCCGCGCGTGCGTGACTTCAAGGGCGTGTCCCCCAAGGCGTTCGACGGGAAGGGCAACTACACGCTCGGCGTGCGCGAGCAGATCATCTTCCCTGAGATCAACTACGACCAGATCGAGAAGGTGAAGGGGCTCAACATCAGCTTCGTCACCACCGCGAAGAACGACGAGCAGGGGCTGGCGCTGATGCGTCACTTCGGCATGCCGTTCCGCCAGTAACTCCCGAGGAATCCAAGCTCCATGGCCAAGCTCTCCAAGATCGCCCAGGCGAAGCGCAAGCCGAAGTTCTCCGTGCGCAAGTACAACCGCTGCCCGCTGTGTGGCCGGCCGCGCGCCTTCCTGCGCAAGTTCCAGATGTGCCGCATCTGCCTGCGCCTGCGCGCGCTGCGCGGTGAGATCACCGGCGTGACCAAGTCGTCCTGGTAGTCGCCGGAAGAGGGTGCCCGGGGCCGCTGTTGCCCGGGGCATCCTGGCGCCACGCCGGCGCCGAAGCCTCAGAGTCGTGCGATCGCGGCGAACCCCCGGGATGGGCCCGGCAGGCGCGGCGGTCGAGTTCGCGGAGGGCCGAGGTGCCCTCCGCACGGAAGGTTGTTCCCCATGAAGCCGGTCAATGATCCCGTCGGCGATATGCTGACCCGCCTGCGCAACGCTTCGCGTGCGCGGCACGACAAGGTCGTCATTCCCCACTCGAAGCTCAAGGTCGAGATCGCTCGCGTCCTCAAGGACGAGGGCTACATCGGGGACTACACCGTCCACGAGCGCAAGCCGCAGAGCGAGATCACCGTCCAGCTGAAGTACGGGCCTGACCGCGCCGGCGCCATCACCGGCATCAAGCGCGTCTCCAAGCCGGGCCTGCGCCGCTACGTCCCCATGCGCGAGATTCCCCGCGTGCTCGGTGGCCTGGGCATCGCCGTGCTCTCCACGTCCAAGGGCATCATGTCGGACGGCGAGGCGCGCAAGCAGAACATCGGCGGCGAGCTGCTCTGCACCGTCTACTAGCCAGTGGCCTGGCGCCGCGACCCGAGAGGGGCGCGAGCCGGGCCGACCTTACGAGGCCATCATGAGTCGCATTGGAAAACTGCCGATCAAGTTGGGCGAGAAGTCGAAGGCGACCGTCGCCGGCACGAAGATCAACTTCGAGGGCCCCAAGGGCAAGCTGTCCGTGAACCTCCCCGCCAAGGTGAAGGTGGAGGTGAAGGACGGCAATGTGGTGGTGACGCGCGTGGATGACTCGCGCGAGGCCAGGAGCCTGCACGGCCTGGCGCGCACCATCCTGGCCAACGCCGCTCAGGGCGTGAGCAAGGGCTTCGAGCGCAAGCTGAGCATCCGCGGCGTCGGTTTCCGCGCCGAGGTGAAGGGCAAGACGATCCAGTTCGCGCTGGGCTTCTCGCACCCGGTGGTGTTCAACCTGCCGGAGGGCGTGACGGCCGAGGTGGACAAGACGCCTCGCACCGAGGAGAGCCTGCCCACGCTGGACCTGACGCTGCGCTCGGCGGACAAGGAGGCCCTGGGGGCCGCCGCCGTGAAGATCCGCGCGCTGCGCCCGCCCGAGCCGTACAAGGGCAAGGGCATCAAGTACGCGGAGGAGAAGGTTCGTCGTAAGGAGGGCAAGACCGGTACGACCTAGTCGTCGTCCGTGCCCTGAACGTTCATCAACCCGGCGAGCGCCTCTGGGGGCTCGCCATCATCCGGAGGCGGAAGGCCTCATCGCCGCCGGAAGGAAAAGGAATCAGCCATGCCGACTGTCGATCCGCGCATCAAGAGGAAGAACCGCATCCGCAAGAAGCTCTCGGGGACCACCGAGCGCCCTCGGCTCACGGTGTACAAGAGCCTCAAGCACATCTACGCCCAGGTGGTGGATGACTCCTCGGGCAAGACGCTCGCCTTCGCCTCCTCGCTCTCCAAGGAGCTCAAGGGGCAGGACGAGGGTGACAAGAAGGCGGATGCCAAGCGCGTGGGCAAGCTCATCGCCGAGAAGTGCAAGGCGGCCAACGTCGAGGCGGTGGTGTTCGACCGCAATGGTTTCCCGTACCAGGGGCGCATCGCCGCCGTGGCTGACGCCGCGCGCGAGGCCGGGCTGAAGTTCTAAGAAATCCGAAAGGAAGCACTCCAAGTGGCAACTCCGATCAATCCGAACGACCTGGACCTCACCGACCGCGTGGTGAACATCAACCGCGTGGCCAAGGTGGTGAAGGGTGGCCGCCGGTTCTCGTTCGCCGCCCTCGTGGTGGTGGGTGACGGCAACGGTCACGTGGGCGTGGGCCTGGGCAAGGCCAACGAGGTTCCCGAGGCCATCCGCAAGGGTGGCGAGAACGCCAAGAAGAACCTGTTCCGCGTGCCGCTGATGGGGCACACGATTCCGCACGAGAGCCTGGGCCACTTCGGCGCCGGGTGGGTGCTGCTCAAGCCGGCCAGCGAGGGTACGGGCGTCATCGCCGGTGGCGCGGTGCGCGCGGTCCTCGAGGCGGCGGGCATCCGCAACATCCTGACCAAGAGCCAGGGCTCGCGCAACCCACACAACGTGCTGAAGGCCACGGTGGCGGGGCTGAAGAAGCTGCGCTCGGCCGAGCAGGTCTCCCGGCTGCGCGGCAAGGACGTGGAGGCCACGAAGCTGGCCGGTGAGGCGAGGACCTAGTCATGGCGCTCAAGGTGAAGCTGGTGAAGAGCTCCGCTGGCTCTTCCAAGGAGATGCTGGACACCATCCGTGGGCTCGGCCTGAAGAAGTTCGGGGACGAGCGGCTGCTGAAGGACACTCCGTCCAACCGCGGCCTGGTGTTCAAGGTGAAGCACCTGGTCTCCAGCGAGACGGTGAGCCAGGAGGCTCCGGCGCCCAAGCGTCGCAAGCCGCGCAAGATCGTCGTCCGTGACCGGGCGCGCGCCCAGGCGGCCAAGAGCTAGCACGGACTGATTCCGCGGGGCCCTGGAAGCGGGGCCGCCGCGCTCGAGGATTTCAAGATGACGACTCTCAACAACCTGAAGCGGCCGAACAACTCGTGGCACCGCAAGAAGCGCGTGGGCCGTGGCCAGGGCTCCGGTCTGGGCAAGACGGCCGGCCGCGGTGGCAAGGGCCAGAAGGCTCGTTCCGGCAACATGCGGTTCGAGGGCTTCGAGGGCGGCCAGAGCCCGCTGCAGCGCCGCCTGCCGAAGTTCGGCTTCATCTCGCCCAACCGCGTCATCTACGCGGTGGTGAACCTGACGGACCTGAACGGGTTCGACGCGGGCACCACGGTGGACGAGGCCGCGCTGAAGGGCAAGGGCCTGGTCAAGGGCCGCTACGACGGCGTGAAGGTGCTGGGCCGTGGCGACCTGGCCAAGAAGCTGACGGTGCGGGTGCACAAGCTCTCCGGGAAGGCCCGGGAGGCCATCGAGAAGGCGGGCGGCGCGGTGGAGGTGCTTCCGCTGGTGGCGCACAAGCCGGAGTCCGCTTCCAAGGCTCACTCGGGCAAGGGCGTCAAGGCCCCCAAGCAGCCGACCGCCTAGTCCAGGCCGGGCGCGCTTCACTTTGGGTGGTGCGCGCCGGTTCGCTTGTGTAGGCTCACGCGCCCCTCTCCTTCGTGGATAGGGGCGCTGTCGTTCTGTCAGGACTTTTTAAAGGGGATGGCTCCCACGTGGCTCTGAACGCCTTCACCAACATCTTCCGCATCGCGGAGCTGCGAAACCGGCTGGCGTACACGCTGGTGCTGCTCTCGGTGTACCGCATCGGCATCTTCATCAACACGCCCGGAGTGGACAGGGCGGCAATGAACGCGTTCATGGACGCCCAGAAGCAGTCGGGTGGCCTGGTCTCGCTGTTCAACCTGTTCTCCGGCGGCGCCCTGGAGCAGATGTCCATCTTCGGCCTGGGCATCATGCCGTACGTGTCCGCCTCCATCATCATGCAGTTGCTGGCGGTGGTCATCCCCAGCCTGGAGCGGCTGCAGAAGGAAGGCGCGGCGGGCCGGCAGAAGATCAACCAGTACACGCGCTACGGCTCCATCGTCCTGTCCGTCATTCAGGGTATCGGCATCTCGCGGTGGCTGGTGTCCCTGGGCCGCAGCGACGGAGGGCAGGGCGGCTTCAACCAGATCGTCGTCCCCGATGACAGCATGTGGTTCACCTTCATGACGGTCATCAGCCTCACCGCCGGCACGGCCTTCATCATGTGGCTGGGCGAGCGCATCACCGAGCGCGGCATCGGCAACGGCATCTCCCTCATCATCTTCGCGGGCATCGTGGCGGGCATGCTGCCGGCCACCAAGACGCTGTTCGACATGTCGGCGCAGGGGGCCATCGAGTCCGCGGCGCTGGTGGCGCTGGCCGTGTTCATGCTCTTCGTCGTCGCGGTGGTGGTGTACGTGGAGCGCGGCATGCGGCGCATCCCCGTGCAGTACGCCAAGCGCATGGCGGGCCGGCGGATGTTCGCGGGCCAGGCCACCTACTTCCCGATGAAGGTGAACAGCGCGGGCGTGATTCCTCCCATCTTCGCCGGCGCGCTGCTGTCCTTCCCGGCCACGCTGGGCACCTGGTTCCCCTTCCTGAACACGTTCCGCCAGGGCCTCGAGGGCAACCCGTGGCTCTACAACGGGCTGTTCGTCCTGCTGGTGGTGTTCTTCGCCTACTTCTACACCGCGCTGACGTTCCGGCCGGATGACGTGGCCGACAACATCAAGAAGCAGGGTGGCTACATCCCCGGCATCCGTCCGGGTCGCCAGACGGCGGACTTCATCGAGCGTGTGCTCAACCGCATCACCTTCGGCGGCGGCGTGTACCTGGCGGCCATCTGCGTCATCCCGTCCGTCATCAGCAACGTGATGGGCGTGAACTTCTCGTTCGGCGGCACGGCGCTCCTCATCGTGGTGGGCGTGGCGCTGGACACGGTGCAGCAGATCGAGGGCCACCTCATCAGCCGCAACTACGAGGGCTTCGCCGGTCCGCGCGGCCCGCGCATCCGCGGCCGTGTGCGGGTGGCGGCCTAGGCACCGGGGTTTCTCCAGGCGCCTCTCTCCGGATGCCGGGGAGGGGCGCCTTGTCGTTCAGGGGTAGTCAGTCGTGCACGGGGGGCGCTTTCGGAGGTTCATCGCATTGGGCTTCCGTGCGTTCCTTCGGAGGAGCTGAGAGGAGCACATGAACCTGATCCTGTTGGGCCCGCCAAACGCGGGGAAGGGTACCCAGGCGAAGAACCTGTTCCGGGACTATCAGATCCCCCAGATCTCCACCGGGGACATCCTCCGCAAGGCCGTGAAGGATGGCACCGAGCTGGGCAAGATCGCGGGGCCGCTGATGGCCGCGGGTGCCTACGTCCCGGATGACATCGTCATCGGGATCGTCGAGGAGCGCCTCAAGCAGCCGGACTGCGCCAACGGCTTCGTGCTGGATGGCTTCCCGCGCACCATCCCCCAGGCGGATGCGCTGGAGCGGATGCTGGCCAAGAACGGCAAGAAGATCGACGCCGTCGTCTCGCTCGAGGTGCCGCACTCCAAGCTCATCGAGCGCGGCTCGGGGCGCCGTTCGTGCCCGGTGGATGGCAGCGTCTACCACGTATACCAGAACCCCCCGAAGCGGGCAGGGTACTGCGACAAGTGCGGCGCCGGGCTCGTCCAGCGCGAGGATGACCACCCCGAGGTCATCGAGAAGCGGCTCCAGAAGTATGACGCCGAGACGTCGCCCCTGAAGGACTACTACGCCAAGAAGGGGCTGCTGAAGAGCATCGATGGCGTGGGCACCACGGACGGCATCTACGCCGAGCTCCGGGGAGCCATCGGCAAGGCCTGAGTGGAGAGCGAGCGGGCTGGCGGGCGCCTCCGAGAGGAGTGACGCCCCCCGGCTCCCGGGTTCTCCCTGGAACAGGTTGAGTCGAAGTCATGAGTTCCGTCGAGATCAAGAGCCCGGACGAGATCGCCCTCATGCGTGAGGCTGGGCGGATCGTGTGTGAGATTCTCGACGAGCTCGAGAAGGCGGTGGCTCCCGGCGTGACGACGTGGGAGCTGGACGCCCTGGCCGAGAAGCTCATCTACGAGAAGGGGGCCAGGCCGGCGTTCAAGGGCTACCTCGGCTTTCCGTGCTGCTTGTGTGCGTCCGTCAACGACGAAGTCGTACACGGCATCCCCTCGAAGAAGCGGAAGCTGGCCGAGGGGGACTTGATGAAGCTGGACTTCGGGGTGGTGTACCGGGGCTTCTTCGGGGACTCGGCGCGCACGGTGCCGGTAGGGAAGGTGAGCCGCGAGGCCCAGGCGCTGATCGACGCCACGCGGGAGTCGCTCCAGAAGGCCATCGCGGCCTCGGTGGTGGGCAACCGGCTCGGCGACATCGGCCACGCGGTGCAGAGCTACGTGGAGGCGCGCGGCTACTCGGTGGCCGAGGGGTTCACCGGCCACGGGATTGGCCGCAAGCTCCACGAGAAGCCCGAGGTGCCCAATGTCGGCGAGCCGGGCTCGGGCATGAAGCTGCGCTCGGGGATGGTGCTGGCCATCGAGCCCATGGTGAACATGGGAACCTCCGAGGTAGGCCTACTGGAGGACGATTGGACGGCGGTGACGCTCGATCACAAGCTTTCCGCGCACTTCGAGCATACGGTGCTGATCACGGACCGTGGCCCCGAGGTGCTCACCCGCAGGTCCTGATGGGGCCTGACGCGGGGTGAAATACGTTGTTAATATGAGGGGTTGATAGAAGTTCGGAGCGAGCGCGACACGGTACTTGCCACTTCGGGACCAAAGTGCTATCCCGCCGCGCTTCCAAGAGTATGGTGGTCCGGAAGAGGGTTTTCGATTGCCGAAGGATGATTCGATCGAAGTTGAGGGGACCGTGATGGAGCCCCTTCCCAACGCGATGTTCCGCGTGGTGCTGGACAACGGCCACAAGGTGCTCGCGCACATCTCCGGCAAGATGCGGATGCACTTCATCCGAATCCTGCCGGGCGACAAGGTCAAGGTCGAGCTCTCGCCCTATGATCTGACTCGCGGCCGGATCACGTACCGCGCGAAGTAGTCGGCCGCCTCCGCCTGGCGGAGGCCTCCCTGCAGGCTTTTCATTCACGAAGGAAGGAAGTAGCGCCATGAAGGTTCGGGCGTCCGTCAAGAAGATCTGCGACAAGTGCAAGGTGATCCGTCGCAAGGGCATCGTGCGCGTGATCTGCGCCTCCAACCCGCGGCACAAGCAGCGCCAGGGCTAACGGCCAGTCCGTTGGCTCCAGACCAACTCAACTAGAAGGAACGAACGATGGCTCGTATCGCCGGTGTCGATCTCCCGCCTGCCAAGCGCGCGGTGATCTCGCTTCAGTACATCTACGGGATCGGCAACAAGACCGCCCATGACATCTGCGCCCACGCGGGGATCGATCTCGCTACGCGGACCAAGGACCTGACCGATGAGCAGGCCCGCAAGATCCGCGAGTACATCGAGGCCAACCTCAAGGTCGAGGGTGATCTCCGGCGCGAGGTGACGATGAACATCAAGCGGCTGATGGACCTGGGTTGCTACCGGGGCCTGCGTCACCGCAAGGGCCTGCCCGTCCGCGGCCAGCGCACCCACACCAACGCCCGTACCCGCAAGGGTCCCAAGCGCGGCATCGTGCGCGCCAAGCCGGCTGCTCCGGCGGGCCGCTAACCCGTTCCCCTACCTGCGCCGGCCCGATGAGGCGCCGGCGTCGATCATCTACTCTCAGGAGCACCCACTCTCATGGCTGAAGAAGTCAACACTCCCGCAGCCGCCCCGGCCGCGACCGAGGGCGGTGAGTCCGCCGCGGCGAAGAAGGCCAAGCGCAAGGGCAAGAAGAACATCCTCAACGGCGTGGTCCACATCCAGTCCACGTTCAACAACACCATCATCACGATCACGGACGTGTCCGGGAACGTGATCTCCTGGTCCTCCGCTGGCGCCCGTGGCTTCAAGGGCAGCCGCAAGTCGACGCCGTTCGCCGCGCAGGTCGCCGCGGGCGATGCCGCCGCCAAGGCCATGGAGCACGGGCTGAAGAACGTGACGGTGCTGGTGAAGGGGCCTGGCGCTGGCCGCGAGTCCGCGCTGCGCGCCCTGGCCGCCGCGGGGCTGAAGATCAACCTCATCCGCGACGTGACGCCCATCCCGCACAACGGCTGCCGTCAGCCGAAGCGTCGCCGCGTCTAATCCTCATCCGGGCCGCCTCGAGAGGGGCGGCCCCAGACCACCTTTCGAAGGAGAAGTTCCTTGGCTCGTTACACCGCCAGCGCCTGCCGCATCTGCCGGCGCGAGAACCTGAAGATGTACCTCAAGGGCGACCGCTGCTACACGGACAAGTGTGCCATCGAGCGCCGCCCCTATCCCCCCGGCCAGCACGGCCAGGGCCGCGTGAAGTTCTCCGGCTACGGCGTGCAGCTGCGCGAGAAGCAGAAGGTCAAGCGCATGTACGGCCTGCTCGAGAGCCAGTTCCGCGGCTACTACCACCGCGCGTCCGCGGCCAAGGGCAAGACGGGTGAGAACCTGCTGCAGCAGCTGGAGCTCCGCCTGGACAACGTGGTGTTCCGCATGGGCTTCGCGGATACGCGCAACGAGGCTCGCCAGCTGGTGCGCCACGGCCACTTCACGGTGAACGGCAAGCGGGTGAACATCCCGTCCTTCGCGGTGAAGCCGGGCAGCTCCGTCGAGGTGGCGGAGAAGAGCCGCAAGGTGCTGCGCATCTCCGAGGCGCTGGAGACCGTGGATCGCCGCGGCGTGCCGCAGTGGATCGACCTGGACAAGAAGGGCTTCAAGGGCACGGTGAAGACCGCCCCGAACCGTGAAGACCTGACCATGCCGATCCAGGAGCAGCTCATCGTCGAGCTCTACTCCAAGTAAGGCGTGAGGCCCCACGAGGGCCTGCTTCCTTGCTTCAGGCGCCCTGGCGGCCACCGCCGGGGCGTCGTGCTTCTTTCTGGCCGGCCTGGCCGGTCTCCATTATTCGTCGTACCCCCGCGTGCCCATCCTCCTGCCACCCTGGCGGGTAAGTCGGTGGTGGCGCACGCCTCGAGGAGCAACACCATGGCTGATACGTTCATCGCGAAGAACTGGCGCGACCTCATCAAGCCGCGCCGGCTGGAAGTCGATCAGGACTCGCTCACCACCACCTACGGCAAGTTCGTCGCGGAGCCGCTCGAGCGCGGCTTCGGCACGACGCTGGGCAACTCGCTGCGCCGCGTGCTCCTGAGCTCGCTGCAGGGCGCGGCCATCACCTCGGTGAAGATCGAGGGCGTGGACCACGAGTTCACCACCATCCCCGAGGTGGCCGAGGACGTCACCGACATCGTGCTGAACCTGAAGGAAGTCCTCCTTCGGATGCACACGAACGAGACGAAGACGCTGCGCATCGAGGCCGAGGGTCCCAAGGAGATCAAGGCCGGCGACATCATCGCGGACCAGGACGTGGAGATCCTCAACCCCGGTCACCACATCTGCACGGTGTCCGAGGGCGGCAAGGTGCGCATGGAGCTGACGTGCCGCCGCGGCCGTGGCTACGTGGCCGCCACCGTCAACAAGGTCGCCGGTTCTCCCATCGGCACCATCCCCATCGACTCGCTGTTCTCGCCGATCCGCAAGGTGAACTACCAGGTCACCAACGCCCGCGTCGGTCAGGTGACTGACTACGACAAGCTGGCGCTGGAGGTCTGGACGGACGGCTCCGTTACGCCGCAGGACGCGGTGGCGTACGCGGCGAAGATCATCAAGGAGCAGCTCTCGGTCTTCGTGAACTTCGACGAGACCGAGGAGCCGGTGGTGGCCGAGGCCCCGAAGGAGGAGGCCAAGCTCAACGAGAACCTGTTCCGCTCGGTGGATGAGCTGGAACTCTCGGTGCGCTCCGCCAACTGCCTGCAGCAGGCCAACATCAAGACCATCGGCGACCTGGTGCAGCGTACCGAGGCCGAGATGCTCAAGACGAAGAACTTCGGCCGCAAGTCGCTCAAGGAGATCAAGGAGATCCTGGCGGAGATGGGCCTGTCGCTCGGCATGAAGCTGGAGAACTGGCCCCCGAAGCAGGCTCCGGTGGCCCCTGCGGCTCCGGCGGCCAGCGCGGCTCCCAAGGCCTAGGCCTTTCGTGGTACCTCCACCCGCGCCGTGACACGGCTTCACGCGGCGCGGGAAGAGGGGCTCTCCCCAGAGCCCATTGGCAATGGCGGCGCTCGTGTCGGAGCCGCCCTTCCCACCCGGTACCTGATACGGCCGGAGTGGTGGAGCCCTGAAGGGCTCCGGAGTCGCTCACATGCGTCACAAGGTTGGACAGAGGAAGCTCCACCGCAGCACGAGCCACCGGCTCGCGATGCTCAACAACATGGTCACCTCGCTGCTGGAGCACGAGGCCATCCGCACCACCGTCCCCAAGGCCAAGGAGGCCCGGAAGATGGCGGAGCGGATCATCACCCTCGGCAAGCGCGGCGGTCTGGCCAATGTTCGGCTCGCGGCTCGCATCGTGAAGGACAAGAACGTCCTCCAGAAGGTGTTCAGCGAGTACAAGGACCGGTACGCCAACCGCAAGGGCGGCTACACCCGCATCGTGAAGCTCGGCTTCCGCCGTGGCGACGCCGCGGAGATGGCCCTGCTCGAGCTGGTGGACCGTCCCGCGAAGCAGGCGGCTCCCGCCGAGGGTGGCGAGGCCGAGGCGAAGACCGAGGAGAAGACCGAGGGGTAGTCTCACCCCGGCTCTGATGCCGTCACGGAGCGTCCTTCCCACACGGGGGGGACGCTCTCGTGCTTTCTGGGGCCCTCCGCTCGCATGCGCTGCGAACTGGTATGCTTGTGAGCCTGTCGAAGAAGCCCCCACAACCTCCATGCAAGACGCCTGTTATCAGGGGGATAGAAGTGTCGTCCGGGGCTTTTTCGACAGGCTGCTTGTCATACCAGTTGGCCAGCAACTCGGCCGGAGGGCGCGGTCGGTGGGGCTGGGGGGCCTCGCTACTCCGTCAGCGGCTGGCCGTTCTTCACCAGATCCGCCTTGCCGTCCTTCGTCTTCATCTCCGCGTTGATGAAGCGCTCGTCCGACGGCATTGGCCCCGTCGGGCTCAGCAGGCTCTTCGGCGTGAGGGTGAAGATGGCCCCCGAGTCGATCCGGTCCACGATCGCCTTGTACTTGCCGTTGACCGTGAAGACGACCTCCTCCCACGGATCCTCGTCCGTGTTCGAGACCGTCAGGCTCGGCGCCGCCTGCGGACGATCCGCGTTCGGCAGCACCGTCACCCGCGCCCCGAGGTCCGTCGTCTGCACCCCTCGGCTCGGGCACGCGATGATGATGCTCACCAGCGAGATGAAGATCCATCCGCCGATGATGCCCGCCTTCGCCTTCACGAACCGATCCGAGCCGCGGAAGTCCTGCACCAGCTCCTTCAGCACCGACAGCGCGTTCAGGAGCTGGTTCGAGGCCTCCGACGCCACCCGCTTGCCGACCGGCCCCTCAGGCTTCTTCGTCACCGGCGTCGTGCGCGCCGCGCTCATGGCCCGCATGCCCGGGTTCGTCACGGCTCGCGGCATCCCAGGACTCGACACCGGCCGCTGCGGCGCCGATGGAGTCTCGGCTCCGTCCTCGGTGGGAGCGTTGCTTTCAGGCACCTTGCGACCTTCGCTCATCGAACCCCGAGTGTAGAGGCCAGGGCCGCCCGGTGGCTACTCCTGTGCCTTGATCTGTTGCAGCGCCCGCGACGCCAGCGCGTTGTCCGGCTGCTCCTCCAGGACCTTGAGGAGCCACTTCTCCGCCTCCTCGCTCGTCGCCCGCCGATCCTCCGCCTTCCGCGTCCTCAACGCCTGCTCCGTGTAGAGCAGCCCCAGCCTCAAGGCGAACTCCATGTTCTCCGGGTCTTTTTCGACCACACGCTTCAGCTCACGCTCGGCCGCCGGGAAGTCACCCTCGAGCTGGTACACCATCGACAGCTTGCCTCGAGGAACCGCCGCCTCCGGCTGCAGCGAAGTCAGGATGCGGAACGCCTCGCGCGCCGCCGGCAGATCCCGCCGATCCAGGCTCAGATCCCCCAGCCGCCCCCAGGCCTCGTCCAGCAGCGGGTTGAGCGCCACCGCCTTCGAGAAGGCCTCCCGCGCCGCGTCCGCCCTCTGGCGCGAGAGGTACAGCTCGCCCAGGTAGAACTGGTTCTTTCCGTCCCTCGGCGCCAGCTCGATGGCCTGCTTGAACTCGTCCACCGCCCGGCCCGCGTCATCCAGCCGCTGGTAGGCCAGCCCCAGCAGCGCGTGCACCACCGCCAGGTCCGGGTAGTCGTGCAGGATCTCCTCGAAGGCCAGGATGGCCTGCTGCGGCACGTCCAGCTCCTGCAGGAACCGCATGCCCTCCTCGAGCTTGCCCTCGGCCGCCTTCGGGAAGCCCGCGAAGGGATCCGCGATCTGGTTCATCAGCGCCCGTGCCGTCGTCACCTCCGACGCACTGGGCGACGCCCGAACCACGGCCCCCAGCGCGGCCACCGCGCCCACGCTGTCTCCCGTGCGGTGCAGCGCCTTTGCCAGCGGCAGCCGGATGGCCGCCCGTTCCGGTGCGAGCTCGGTGGCTCGGCGCAGCGGGCCCAGCGCCTCCGCGTACTGCTCGGACTCCAGTCGGGCGATGCCCAGGCGGTAGTGGAACTCGGCCTCGCTCGGGGCCATGGAGATGGCTCGCTCGAAGGCGGCCACCGCCGGCGCTCCGGCGTCCGAGGCTCGGGAGAAGTACGCCAGCCCCAGCATGTAGTGGTTCACCGCCCGCTCGGACTGGGTGTTGCGGCGCTGGAGCTCCGCGATCCAGGTGTCCGTGCGGCCCGTCTTCACCTGCGCCTCGGTGAGGGCTCGCGCCACGCTTAAATCGTCCGGGCTCTTCGCGTGCAGATCCTCCAGGAGTGGCAGGGCCCGGGCCGGCTGGTTCTCTTCCAGGTAGACCTGGGCCTGCTCTCTTGGGCTGAGCGCTCGCTCCATCGAGGAGCCGTGGCTGCAGCCCGTCAGCAGGCTCCAGCCGAGCATGGCGGCGAGGGTGGGGGGGTAGAGCAGGGAGGCGCGGCGAAGGGTGGGCAGCTTCACGTTCAAGGTCAGGAGATCTTCTCTGCGGCGGGGGACGGGCGGCTGAAGCCTTCATGGCCGGCGGCGGCGATCGCGTCCTCGAGATCTCCACCCTTGCCGCCCAGCTCCAGGCTGTCGGCGATGATCACCGCGCGGACGGCGCGGGCAAGCCCCTCGCGGTCATCCGGCGCGAACGCCGTCGTGTCGATGGGCTTGCCGATTTTCACGTGCACCGGGCCCGGGACGATGTCCCAGGAGTTCTTCGGCATGATCTTCCCGGTGCCCTCGATGGTGACCGGGCAGATGGGCACGCGGGCCTCGAGCGCCAGCGCGAACGGGCCCTTCTTGAAGGGCAGGATCCGCCCGTCCGGAGAGCGTGTGCCCTCGGGGTAGAGGAAGATGCTGGTGCCGTTGCGGATCTTCCTGCCCGCGATCTCCAGCGACTGGATGGCCGCCTGCCGGTTCCGGCGGTTGACGAAGATGTGCCCGGCAATCCACAGGTACCAGCCGATGCCCGGCACCCACCGCAGCTGGCTCTTGGCCACGTACCGGAAGGGCACCGGCACCGTGACGAAGTGCGCCGGGATGTCGAGCGTGGACTGGTGGTTGCCCACGTAGATGGTGGGGCGCCTGGGATCCACGTTCTCCTGGCCGTGCACCACCAGGCGAGCGCCGCCCGCCCACAGCAGCACGGGCGACCAGAGGTGGCGGCAGATCCAGACCGTGGCGTCGCCGCCGAGGATGAGGAGGGTCAGGAACGTGAACGGGAACAAGAACATCGTCCACGCTCCCGCAACGAACATGCAGAAGAGCTTACGTGCCATCTGAGGCCTTGGAGTGAGAGCCTGCCATACCCGGAGCGCTTGCGCGTTCCCGTTGTGCGTCCCTGGCCCGCCAGGCCTCCCTGGCGCCCCGGAGGGCTCCCGGGCGAGCAGTGGGCATCTGCTGGCGGCCAGGGCCCCTGGGCACTACCCCAGAGGCCACACCGAGCGTACGGGGGGCGGAGCAGGACGGGGGCATGGAGCGGCGGGTTCTACCACGGACCGCCCCCGCCTTTGGTGCTGGTATGCGTCGCCCGGTGAGGCTACAAGCAGGGGTGGCGTGGCCAGGAAAAAGTTCATCGCCGTCGCAGGCAACATCGGCGCCGGCAAGACAGAGCTCACTTCGTTCCTCTGCCGCAAGTACGGGCTCACTCCGTACTTCGAGCCGAACGATCAGAACCCCTATCTGGCCGACTTCTACAAGGACATGAAGAAGTGGGCGTTCCGGTCGCAGATCTTCTTCCTCACCCACAAGTTCCGGCTCCACCGCGAGATGGAGCGCCATGCCGGCACCGTCCTACAGGATCGCACCATCTATGAGGACGCGGAGATCTTCGCCAAGAACCTGCACCGCCAGCGCTTCATCGACCGGCGCGACTGGCAGATGTACCGCGAGCTCTATGAGACGATCTCCCAGGTGCTGACCCCGCCCGACCTGATGATCTACCTGCGCTGCCCGGTGCAGACCCTCAAGGAGCGCATCCGGCTGCGCGGCCGAGCCATGGAGAAGGACATCCCCACGCTCTACCTCAAGCGCCTCAATGCCCTGTACGAGGAATGGTTCAGTAACTACAAGATGTCGCCCGTCCTCGTTCTCCCGACGGACAAGCTGGATTACCTGACCAACCTGGTGGATCGCGTGGATCTCTTCCGCCAGATCGAGAAGCACCTGTGAAGGAGGTCTACGCTCTGGCCACCGAGTCGTCCTCCTCGCCGTCCCTGGCCGAGCTGCGCCATACGTTCGAGTCGGATGACGTGCGCTTCTCGCCGCGCGAGGGGGAGGCCGGGTTCATCGTCCAGGCCGAGGGGACCCGCGTGGAGGTGCGCTTCAGCACCCAGGGGCCCTCCTTCGAGGGCGCCGATCAGCGCCTGCTGACCGGCAGCGAGGAGGCCCAGCAGGCCTTCCAGCGCGCCAAGGGCTTCTTCTACATCTCCGTGGAGCCGGGCTCCGGGCCCCAGCCCACCGTGCCCGTCTTCGAGGCGCTGTGGTGCGCGCGCTCGCTGATGGAGCTCACCCAGGGCGTGCTGCTGGATCTCACCTCGTACAAGCTGCACGACGTGGCGGACGTGGTGGAGATCACCGAGCTGGACTTCGACATCCGCGACCATGTGAACCTCCACGCCGTGGCCGCCATCGAGGGCGACACCCCCCTGTGGGTGCACTCGCACGGGATGGAGAAGTTCGGCACGCGGGACCTGGAGATCTTCCACCTGGGCGAGGAGGACCTGCTGGCCGCGGAGATGTTCCTCCACGAGCTGTGCACCGACATGGCCTTCGGCCAGGGCCCCGAGCCTCGCAAGGAGGTGCACACCAGCGAGGGCCAGTCCTTCATGATGGTCCCCTCCGAGGAGGCTCGCATCAACCTGCTGGGCGTGCCGCTGGAGACCTTCGAGGGCCACGAGGCGCTGTTCCTCAGCGTGGTGTCCCCCCTGGGCCGGCACAACACCGCCGAGCTCTTGCGCCCGTACCGCGAGCGCTTCGTGCCCGAGCCCGAGGAGCGCACCGAGTCGCTGCGCGTCGAGTCCCAGGCCCTGCTGCCCGCCTTCAAGGCTCGCTTCCAGCGCAAGGGGCTCATGGAGCCGCTCACCTTCCTGGTGCGCGCTCCCTTCGAGACCCACCCCGAGGGCCAGGCCGTCGAGGAGAACCTCTGGCTGGAGGTCATGCTCTGGGAGGAGGGCACGGTGGTGGGCAAGCTGGTGGATGGCGCCGTCCACACCACCGAGTGGCGCAAGGGCGCCCAGGTCGAGGTGGACGAGGAGCACGTCAACGCGCTCGCCATCAGCCGCGAGGGGCGCACCCTGGACGAGGAGGAGATGCGCGCCCTGCTCATCGCCGAGCGGCCCATGTAACCCAGCCCGCCGGCCGGCACGACGCGCCGGGCTGGCGCGTTGCGGTGTCCGCCCGCGTCGCGAGATCCGACTCGAGGTCGCTTGCCCGGAGCACGCGGGGCGCTAGGCTCCGCGCGCCATGCCAGCCCTGCTGCTGCTCACCGGTCCTTCCGCTGGCCGCCGCTACGAGGTGGTCTCGGAAGTCACGATCGGTCGCAGCCCCTCCTGCGAGATCCAGATCGAGGACGACAAGGTGTCCCGGCGGCACGCTCGCATCTTCGTGCGCGCGGGGCAGGTGTGGCTGCGCGATCTGGAGTCCCGCAACGGCACGCTCGTCAACGGGCAGCGCCTGGAGGGCGAGGCCTGCCTGCTGCCCGGCGATCGCGTCCAGGTGGGGGAGACCACCGTCATCTACGAGCCGCTCAGCCAGGCGGCCCTGGCGCAGACGGAGCCGCTCGACGCCAGCCATGTGCCCATCGCCGAGGTGCTGCCTCACGTGGGCCCCCAGGCGGCCCTCTTCTCGGCGGGCGTGGCCCTGCTGGGAGCCACCAGCGAGGCCATGGTGCTGCGGCGCCTGGTGGAGGAGGCCCTGCACGCGCTCAATGCGGACCGCGCCGCGGCGCTGCTGGGCCGGCAGGAGGGGTTGCTCACCGCGGCCGTGTCCGGCGCGGCCTCCGTGGAGGTGCCTCGCGCCATGGCGAGCATGGCTTTGGAGCTGAAGGAGGTGGCCTCCTCGGGCACCGCGCTGTGCGCTCCACTGGTGGCCTCGGGGGGCATGCCCTTCGGGCTGTTGTTCGTGGGGTGCAACGAGCCCCGCTTCGGCGCCCTGGAGGTCCAGCTCGTGGCGGCGCTCGGGCGCATGGGCGGCGAGGCGTACACCGCCATGCGCTCGCGCGCGGTGGAGGAGCAGGCCCAGGTGGAGCTGGTCGGCACGTCCCGGCCGTTCCGCCGCATGGTGGAGCAGGCCCGCCGCGCCGCCGCCAGCGCCGCTCCCGTGGTCATCTCGGGGGACCCCGGGGCGGGCAAGAGCCTGCTGGCCCGGTTCGTCCACTCCCACTCGCCGCGAGGGCTCGGGCCGCTGGTGGCGGTGGACTGCCGGCAGCCGACCGTGGAGGAGCTCCTCTTCGGTGGGCCCAGCACTCCCGGCCAGCCCCCGCGCTCCTCCGCGCTCCTGCGCGCGGATGGAGGCTCGCTGCTGCTCCAGCACGTGGAGGCGCTGTCGGGCGCCATCGTCGAGCGGCTGACGCGGATGCTCGCGCGCAAGGTGGCTCCGGCGCGGCAGGGCGGCGAGGAGCCCGTGGACCTGCGCCTCATCGCCACCGCGAGCGCCCCCGCCCAGCTCCTGGCCGCCAAGGGGGAGATGGACATGGCCCTGGCGATGGCTCTGTCCGGGCTGGAGATCGAGGTGCCTCCGCTCCGCGAGCGCCGCGCCGATGTGCTCACGCTCTTCGAGCACTTCGCCCGGCGTGGAGTGGGGGATGCTCGGAAGCCTCCGCCCGTGCTGAGCCCTGGGGCCCGGCGCCTGCTGACCGACTATGCGTGGCCGCAGAACGTCCGCGAGCTGAAGCTGGTGAGCGAGCGGCTCGCGCGCCTGTACGCCGGCAGCGAGGTGCACACGCTGCGCCTGCCTCCGGAGATCCAGGAGGGCTCGGTGGACTCGGAGCCGCGCAGCCTGCAGCAGATGGTCGAGCGACTGGAGCGGGATGCCATCATCGAAGCGCTCCAGGCCGCGGGAGGGCGGAAGATCCGCGCGGCGGAGCGCCTGGGCATCAGCCGTCCCACGCTCGACAAGAAGATCGAGGAGTACGCCATCCGCGTGGAGCGGTCTCGGCGGAGCTGAGGGGGGACCATGAAGTTTCAGCAGATCGCTCAGTACCGGCTCCAGCAGCAGCAGATTGCCCGGACGCGGTTCAAGACTCCGGGACAGATCGTCTCCTGGCTCGGGGCCCTCCAGGCGCAAGACTATCCCGGGGCGAAGTGGTCCATCGGCCTGCGGCTGCCGGACACCACCGATGCGGACGTCGAGCAGGCCATCGCCGACGGGGCCATCGTCCGCTCGTGGCCGATGCGCGGCACGCTCCACATCGTGGCTCCGGAGGATCTGCGCTGGATGCTGGCGCTCCTGGCTCCCCGCAACATGGAGAGCGCCGCCCTGCGGCACCGGCAGATCGGCCTGACGGCCGCCAGGTTCTCGCGCAGCCAGAAGCTCTTCACCAAGGCCTTGCAGGGCGGCCAGGCCCTGACGCGCGACGAGCTGTATGCCGTGCTGGAGCGCGCCCGGCTCTCGACGGACAGCCAGCGCGGGTATCACTTCTTGTGGAGGGCGGCTCAGGAGGGGCTGATCTGCTTCGGCCCCACGCGCGGCAAGCAGCAGACCTTCGTGCTCCTGGACGAGTGGGTGCCCGCGTCCAGGAAGCTCGATCGCGAGGAGTCCCTGGCGGAGCTGGCGATGCGCTACTTCACCAGCCACGGCCCCGCCACGTTGCAGGACTTCCTGTGGTGGTCCGGGCTGAAAGCCGCCGAGGCGAGAGCCGCGCTGGACTCGGTCTCCTCGCGGCTCGAGCAGGTGACCGTGGACGGACAGGAATACTGGCTGGCCCGCGACCTGCGAGCGCCGAGAGCCGCCTCTCCCACCGCCTATCTGTTGCCGGGCTTCGATGAGTACATGCTCGGCTACACGGACCGCGGCGCCGTGGTCGCGCCGGAGCATCGGAAGAAGTGGCTCCCCACCAACGGGATGTTCAGCCCGATCGTCGTCATTGACGGCCAGGTGCTGGGCACCTGGAAGCGGACGCTCAAGAAGAAGGCGCTGGTCGTGACGGTCCGCTCGTTCGTTCCGCTGAGCAAGGCCCAGAAGCGCGCGGTCGAAGCCGCGGCCGAGCCCTATGGCCGCTTCATGGGCGCACCCGTCGAGCTGTCCTTCTGAGCTCGCGGGAGCAGGAAGGCTACGGTGGACCCAGGTAGGATGACGGGAAACCCTCAGTGGAACGGGACTGGCGCCGCGAGCAGAATGAGGGGGTTCTCGTGCTTCTCCTGTCTCGAGGTGCTTCATGGGCAACTCCTCCTCCAGTGGCATTGGCGGCTCGCGTCCTCCCTCCACGACTCGGACCCAACAGGCGTCCACGCAGGCGACCCAGAAGCCTGTCAGCGTGCCCCCGCCGCCGAAGCCGCCGCCACCTTCTCCCAAGGAGCTGATGGACAAGTTCTTCGCCCAGCAGAAGTCGAAGAACCCCAACATCTCCGAGACGGTCGCAGGCGATGTCTCGGTGGCCAACGCGCCCCGCATGAGCCCCGCGCAGCTGATGGCCCTGGCCTCCAAGGGCTTCGCCGCCACGCTGCCCAAGGCTGGCACCGGCGCGGGGGCCACGGGCACGGTGGCTCAGAGCACTCCCTCCAAGCCGCCCACGGCCCAGAGCCCCGCCTCGTCGCTGGCGAGCGAGGTGCTCAACGATGGCAGCTCGAACTGCCTCGAGAGCGCCTACGAGTCCGCACGCCCGGGCGATCAGATCCTCCTCTACAGGGACGCGGATGATCCCGTGGGCCACGCCGTCGTGCAGCGCCCGGATGGCTCCATCTCCGACCCGAACGAGCCCGGCAAGGTGTACGCCAGCCGCGCGGAGTGGGAGGCGGCCCACACCGACTACCACCAGCCGGTCTCCATCCCCCAGTCGCACCTGCGCCAGGTCTTCGCCCAGCCGCCCGGCCCGCAGCGAGACGCCGTCATCCAGAAGCTGGGGCTCACCTCCATCGCCTACCGCCAGGTGGCCGATGGTGTCACCGCCGAGCGCCAGGACGCGCTGCGCTTCGCGGCCGAGCAGATCGGCAATGAGCCCGCGATGATGGAGCAGGTCTTCGCCGGGACCCTGCAGCCGGGACCGCTCACCGCCGAGGAGAGGGCCTTCCTCGTCCAGCAGATGGTGGAGCGCAGCATCGCGAGCGGTGATGCGCAGGCCTTCTCGCTGGCGGGCTCCAACCCGGCGGCGTACCCGGAGCTGGCGCGGGCGCTGGGCCATGCCTTCGAGATGGGGGCGGTGACGCCCGAGATGCTGGGCCAGTTGATGGGCCCCGACGGCCTGGGGCGATACGAGGAGTACTCGGAGTTCGCCGAGCTCATCGCCGCCAGCGGCTCGGATGCGCTCCAGTCCGAGGTGGCCGGGCAGCTGTGGGCGCTGTCGGGCGGGGATCTGTCGGCCCAGGCCGCGGCCCTCACCGCCGCCGGGAGCTCCGGGCCCGCCGCCCAGCGGCTCATCGACACCGCGGGCGTGGACGCGCTCACCCAGACCCTCACCACCCTCAGCGCCAACTCGAGCATGGGCACCGAGGACAACGTCTGGGCCCAGGCCGTCGGCGGACTGATGTCCGGACTGGCCGAGCTGCCTCGCTCGGAGACGACGGACCGTCTGGGGGCCACGGTCCTCATGGCGCTGCCGCCGGAGACGCTCCAGAACAGCAGCACCGTGCGCGGCCCCGTGGCCCAGTACCTGTCGTCCATCCGGTTCCCCGGGGACACCGCGGCCCAGCAGGCCGACACCCGGAACTGGGAGGCCATCCTCCAGAACACCCATGGGGCCTCGCTGCTCTTCAACCCGCAGCTGCCGGTGGAGGCCCGCCAGGCCAATCTGCTCTTCTTCCTCCAGCGGCCGAACTTCAACCCCGAGCTGCTCAACACCTACCAGGGCAACCTGGGCAGCATCGCCGCGGCCGAGGTCCAGACGGCCCTGGGCAACATGGATCCGGCGAACGTGAACGGGGCGGCGGAGCTGCCGGCCGTCCCCGGAGACCTGGCCGGCCAGTTCCCGGCCATCGCGAACCTGCCCCAGCCGGTGACCGCGGAGAGCCTGCAGGGCTCCATCCCCAACCCCATCACTCCGGCCATGGCCGCCGACTACCTGGATGCCCTGGCCTCCTCCATCGCCGCCACCGGCAACACGGACCTCTCCGCGTACACCGGCGGCGACCAGGCCATGGCGACCCTCTTCAACGTGATCGCCGGCAACCCCATCCAGCAGGCCCACCTGGATGACTTCTCGGCCATCGGCGTCGCGGGGCTGAGGGAGCTAGCCCAGCAGATCCGCGGCTCGAGTGATCCCGCGTTCGTGGCCCAGGCGCTCACGCTCGGCGGCATCCAGCACGACACGTACTTCGACAACCTGGGGCCCTTCGTGGACAGCGTGATCGCCCAGCGCGATCAGATCCTGGGCAACATCACCGGTGTGCGGCAGCTGGCCGAGACCGCGTGCAAGACGGGCGTCTCCGCGCTGGCCATGGCCGCCGGAGGGCCCGTGGCCGCCGCCGCAGCCAACGCCGCGCTCGGCTCGGTCTTCGCGCAGCTCGAGGCCAACCAGGAGGGGCGCGAGCTCACCCTGCCCAACCTCGTCGGCGGGGCGATCCTGGACTTCGGCGTGGGAGCGCTGGCGCCCGTGCTCGGCGCGCGCGCCAAGGATGCGCTCGGGCCCGTCCTGGGGCGGCTGGCTCCCGTCATCCAGGGCCTGTTCGAGGCCGCGGGCGGTCAGGCCGCGGACATCCTCCGCGATCCGGCGAAGCTCGAGGAGCTCTGGGCGAGCGGCCAGTCGCGAGACGATCTGATGCGGGCCCTCATCCTCGGCACCGTCACCAACTCCATCCCGTGGGACTCGCTCACGCCCAACCTCAAGGGCCAGATCGCCACCTTCCTGCGCGTGGACTTCGAGACGCAGGACATCGCGTCGGAGTTGCTCAAGGGCGCGGCGATGCAGGCCGCCACCATCTGGTTCGACCCGAACTTCCAGGCCCGGCTGCGCTCGGGGGAGATCTCCCCCGAGCAGGCTGTCCAGGAGATGCAGGCCAGCGGCGTCAGCATCTTCGGAAATGGCACCACCGGCACGGACCCCGCCACCACCGAGGCCATGCTGCGCATCCTCATGTCGAGCCCCGAGACGCCGTGAGCGCCGGCTTGCTCGGGTGACGAGGCTTGGGAGCGCGGGGGATCGCGCTCCCGTGCTCGTCCCGGCTCAGTACAGGAGCAGCTTGCCGGCGCGGAAGAAGCACACCCGCGTCTGATCCTGCGCGTCGACGGCGGCGTCGATCTCCGCCGCGTCCACCGCGCTCAGGTTCTCGGTGCGAGACCAGTAGTTGTCCGAGCCTGGCCGAGCGACCTCGAGCTGGCCTCCGTGAGTGAAGGCGAGGCGAGGTCTGCCGCTGGCATCCGCGGCGACGGCGAGCTCCGTGAGGGAGAATCCCTCCACGTTGGACACGCTGACCGTGCTGGCGCTGAACGGGGTGCCGAGCGTCACCCGCTGCAGCCCGTACTGTGTGAGCAGCAGCGGTCCCGTGGTCGTCCAGGAGGTGGAGATCCTCGCGCTGCCCAGGCTGCCAGGCAGCGTCAGCGCCTCGGGTGCGCCCGTGCTCTTCCAGGCCCCCAGGAAGGTGTCGCTGTAGGGGATGTAGAGCGTGCCGCTCGGGCTGAAGACGGCATCCCCGAGGGGCTGCTGGTGGCTGCTGGCGGTGGTGGGAAAGGTGACCAGCGTGGAGGACCAGGCAGCGGCGCCCGTGCGGTAGGCGACGGCCGTGCGCCAGAGATTTCCGATGCTGTTCACGTAGCCGTACCAGCCATAGACGACGGTGGGACGGTTGCCGTTGGAGGGATCCAGAGCAATGGAGACCCAGGTGTCCGAGTCGACAGGCGTCGCGGTGGAGTCCACGCGCTCGCGGATCCAGGTGTTCCCGGAGCGCGTGGCGTACCAGAGCCCCTTGCCGCCCAGCAGGTATGCCAGGTGGGGTGTCCCATCGGCGGCGACGGTCATCGCCAGGGACTCCAGGACGACGCCGCCGGTGTTGAAGCCCATGCCATCCACCTGCTCCATGGCCCAGGTGGTGCCGGTGCGCGTGCCGTACCACAGAGAGGGGTGTGTCAGTCCGCGGAAGGCCAGGTGCGCCACGGCTCCACGCATCTCCAGCTGGCACGTCGAGCCGAAGCGCTCGTGGCCCTCGGCCACCACCTCGGGGACGCGGACGTAGGGAGTCACGGTGAGGGTGAGGGTGGCGGTGGCCTTCAGCCCGTCGTTGTCCGTGACTTCCAGCGTCACGGTGTACGTGCCCGGGGAGGCATAGGTGTGCGGGGCCTGAGGAGCCGTGCCGTCCACGGGCGGTGTCGAGTCGCCGAAGTCGAAGCGGTAGCGGGTGACAGTGCCATCCGGATCGCTGGAGGTGGCGCCGTCGAAGGTGGCGACGCGGAGGGCTTCCGCCTGAGCGGGCCCTGTCAGCCGCGCCACGGGAGGCAGCTTCACCTGCGCTGGCTCCATGACGAGCTGGATGCTGGAGCTGGCCACCCGGCCGCCGGAGTCGGTGGCCGTCAGGGTGATCTGATGCGTACCCGCGCCCAGCGAGCCCACGTCCAGTGAGGAGCCCTGGCCAAGCTGCCCGGCGAGGCTGGACTGCCAGGAGAGGCGGTTGCCGGTGAGCACGCCGTCCTCGGGATCCTGTGCGGAGCCGCGCAGAGCCACCACGGTGCCTACGGTGAAGCGGGAGCCGTTGGCCGGAGCGGTGATCTGAACGGAGGGAGGGTTGTTGGCGGGGAGGACCTCGACGGTGATGCGAGCGGCGCTCTCGTTGCCCGTGGAGTCCCTGGCGGTGAGGACGAGCTCATGGGAGCCAGGCGAGAGCCCCGGCACGGTGAGCGGGCTGCCTGTCCCGAGGGAGCCCGCGAGGCTGGAGGACCAGCGCAGCGAGGCGCCCGACAGGGGGCCATCCTCGGCGTCAGTGGCGGTGCCCTCCAGGGTGAGGGGAGTGCCAGCGAAGAGGGTGAAGCCGTTGGCGGGGCGGGTGATGGAGACGGTGGGAGCCGTCTGGCCCTGGACGGTGACGGTGACGAGCACGGAGGCGCTGGAAGAGGCGCCCAGCGAGTCGGTGGCGGTGAGCGTCAGGGTGTGAGAGCCGGCCGAGAGCAGCACGCCGGTCACCTGGCGGCCCGTGCCCAGGGCGCCATCCTTGCTGGAGGTCCACTTCAGAGCGCTGTCGGCCAGCGTGCCATCCTCGGCATCCGTGGCGCTGCCTTGCAGGGTGACGGCCTGGGTGGTGAGGAAGCGTGCGCCCTCGGTGGGCTGTGTGAGGGTGACGACCGGCTTCAGGTTGGTGCCGGGAGGGACGACCGTCACCGTGACGCTGGCGTAGCCAACCTGGCCTGACGGATCCACGGCGGTCAACAGCAGGCGGTGAACCCCGCGAGTCGCGCCGGAGAAGGACAGCTGGGTGCCGGTGCCGATGACGCCGCCTTTGTCGGAGCTCCAGGTGAGCGCCGCGCCGGACAGCGCTCCCGTCTCTGGATCCAGGGCCTTGCCGCGCAGCGGAATGGGCGAGCCCTCCTCGAAGGTGGCGCCCGAGGTGGGCGACTCGATGGTGGCCACCGGAGGCTGATTCTCGATGATGACGGTGACGGAGAGCTGCGCACGCGCCTGCTTACCGCCGGAGTCGGTGACATCCAGGCTGAGGCGGTGCTCGCCGGCGGAGAGCCGGGCGCTCAGGGGAGTGCCGGTGCCCAGCTCGCCATCGAGGCTCGAGGACCAGCGCAGGGCGGTGCCGCTCAGAGGGCCGTCTTCCGGATCGGTGGCCAGACCTGCCAGCTCATGTGGCCCGGCTCCCCGCAGCGTGGCGCCATTCTCGGGCGAGAGGATGCGGGCGGTAGGCGCGGTGTTCTCAGGCGGTGGCGGTGGCGGTGGAGGCGGCTGAGGCTTGTCGCCCCCACAGCCCGCCAGCGCCACGAGCGCGAGCACCAGAAGGATGCGTGTGGACATGGCTCGGCTCTACTGGAACATCACCTTCGAGCCGGACTGGAAGCAGTAGTGGAGCGCGCCCGTCGTGGGCCGCTGCGCCAGGGCGACGCGCCTGTTGGTGGTCGCCGTACCGACGTCCGTATAGGTCCAGTAGTTGTTGGCGTTGGGGGCGACCAGCTCCAGGGAGCTCCCATGGAGATGGATTTCCTGGGGCTTGCCCCCGGCGAAGACCAGGTCACCCACGGGCGCCTGGACTCCTTCGATATCCGAGACGATGAAGGAGGCCACGGGCGTCGTCGTTCCGACAGTGATGTCCAACAGGGTGCTCCCCGCTCGGAGCAGCAGGCGTCCCGTCCCCGTCCTCACCAGGGCCTCCTGGTCGCTCTCGTACAGAGTGCCGCTGAAGAACACGTAGCTGGCAGGGGCCGCGTTTGCCTTCCAGGTGCCGATCGCGGCGTACCCGAAGGGAATGTAGAGCGTCCCGTTGGGCTCGAAGACCATCTCCCCTCGGACGTTCTGCTCCTCATAGGCGTAGTTGTGCGGGAACTCGAGCATGGTGGCGGTCCAGGCGTTCGCGCCTGTCCGGTAGGCCATGACGGTCCGGGTGGTGGTGGTCCCCGCGCTGCTGAGATAGCCACGCCAGCTATAGGCGATCGTGGGGCGGTTGCCCTGGGACGGATCCAGGGCGATGGAGACGCGGTAGTTGGAGTGGGGCGGGAGCGAAGGGGTGTCGACCCGCTCACGGATCCACGTGTTGCCCGAGAGCGTGGCGTACCACACGCCCTTGCCGCTCATCCTGTAGGCGATGTGGGGCTTGCCCGCGGTGTCCAGGACCATCGCCATGGTGTTCATCACGATGCCGCCCGTGTTGAAGCCCATGCCATCCACCATCTGGGTCGTCCACGCGGAGCCGTTCCAGGTGCCGTACCAGAGCGAGGGGTGGGTCTCGTTGTGGTAGATGAGGTGCCCGATCCCCGCCGCATCGAAGGCCAGGTCACAGACATCGCCCGTCTCGTCGTCGGAGGTATCCACGGCCACGGGGGCGAACGCCACGTTGGCGGCCTGGGGTTCGGTGGACTGGCTGGAGGCCTCGGCGGAGACGCGGTACTGGAAGGTCTCGGTGAGCTGCTCGCCCGAGTCCGTCTCCGCGGTGAGGGTGAGGGTGGCGGTGCCGGCCCGAGGCAGCGTCCAGGTGGCCTCCATCCCCTGCGTCTCCAGCATCCCGCCGCTGGCGCTCCAGAGCACGGATTTCACGTCCGGCCGCGAGGAGACGGCGCGGAAGCGCTCCACCGTGCGCTCCAGATAGGGGCCCTGGTTCTCTCGCTCCAGGCTGAAGCTGCGCGCGGTGGGCAGCGGCAGGTTCCCTGAGGAGGGGATGGCCGGGTGGGAAGGGACCACCGAGGTGGGCTCGGCGCAGCCCACGAGGACGAGAGCGGTACACAGGCCGAGGCGCCAGGCCTGCCAGAGAAGCGAGGTCATGTGAGGGGGCTCCCTTTGGGAAGTCAGCCTCCGCTTATCGAGCGGAGGCGACTGCCGTCAATTGCGGCTTCCCCTCAAGCGCGCAGGAGGTGAGCGCCGCCACGACTGGCAGGCCTGTGTTGTAGAGGGCCGTGCGGCTGCTGCCCACCTGCTGCACGCTGCGGTTCCAGATGACGTAGGAGAGCACCAGGGAGATCAGCGCCGAGTAGGCCAGGGCCGCCCACGCTCCAGGTCCGACGCGGGAGGGCTCGAGCTCCAGCACGGCCGGCAACCCCGCGAGGACCACGGCGGGGGCACCGGAGATCATCGTCATCGCGGTGACGCGCAGCGCCGACAGTCCCGGGTCCAGGGTGCGCAGGCCCACCGTGTAGATGGCCCAGCAGACGCACCCGGCGAGGATGAGCAGATCCCCCACGCGCGTATCCGCGCTCAGCTCCGGCCCGCGTGCCGCCACCACCAGGATCATCCCCGGCACCGAGAGCACCAGCCCGAGCACGACGTTGCGGGTGAGCCGCTCCAGCCCGAAGGCCGCCGCGAGGGACGTGGTGAGCACCGGCGACACCGCCGTGAGCAGCCCGCTGTTGGCCGCCGTGGTGCGGTCGATGCCCAGCATGAAGAAGAGCTGGTACAGCGTGTTGCCCATGAGCCCCAGCGCCATGAGCCGCAAGAGCGTGGCGCGGGGCAGCGGCTTCCAGCCCTCCAGCCGCCACAGCAGCACCCCCATGGCCAGCGCGGCGAGGCCGAAGCGCAGCGACATGAAGGCCAGCGCCGGAATGGCGTCCAGCGCCTCCTTCACCACCGTGTAGTTCGTCCCCCAGATGACCACCACGGAGGCGATGGCCACGTCCGACAGGGAGAAGCGGCGAGCCGGAGAGGAGGGCGGCGGGCTGGAAGGAGGGGAGGTGCTCACGGCGGAGGGACGCCTGGCGGCGCCGGGCTCCTGTACACCGGAGGCGCTTCCCACGCCATGGCGCTTGTCCCCCGGCGCTCCCTCGGCGTAGATGCCCTCGATGATGAGCTTCCGTTACTCCGACGAGGTGAGGTTCGCGCTGGATATGAAGGCGCCGCTGGTGGCGCTCGAGACGAGCGTGGTGGCCCAGGGCCTGCCGTATCCGGACAACCTCGCCGCCGCCAGGGCCTGCGAAGAGGCCGTTCGCCGAGCGGGTGCCGTGCCTGCTCCCATCGCCGTGGTGGATGGCGAGGTGTGGATCGGCCTCGAGGAGGCAGGCATGCGCCGGCTCGCCGAGGGCAAGGAGAAGCTGATGAAGCTCGGCTCTCGCGACCTGCCCGTGGCCATCGCGCTGAAGGCCTCGGGAGGCACCACCGTGAGCGCCACCTGCGAGCTGGCCTCCGCCGCGGGCATCCGCGTCTTCGCCACCGGGGGGCTGGGCGGCATCCACCGGGGCGTCGCCGAGCACTGGGACATCTCCCAGGACATCGGCGCGCTGGCCCGCTACCCCGTGGCCGTGGTGTGCGCCGGGGCCAAGTCCGTGCTGGATCTGCCCAAGACGATGGAGGCCCTGGAGACGGCCGGCGTGCCCGTGCTGGGCGTGGGCACCAGCGAGCTGCCGTCCTTCTACAGCCGAAGCTCGGGCCTGCCGCTGGAGCACCGCGTCGAGGACGCCGCCACGGCCGCTCGCATCGTCCGGGCCCGGCTGGAGCTGGAGCAGGGGGGCATGGTGTTCGCGCTGCCTCCGCCCGAGGACGTGGCCCTGCCTCGGGCGGACGTGGAGCTGCACATCGCCTCCGCGCTGGCCGAGGCCGAGCGCCAGGGCATCCGAGGCAAGGCCGTCACCCCGTTCCTGCTCTCGGACATGGCGAAGCGCACCGGCGGCAAGAGCCTGAAGGTGAACCTGGCGCTGCTGACGAACAACTCCCGGTTCGCCGGCGAGCTGGCCGTGGCCCTGGCGCGCGGCTGAGCTACGGGCCGCGCACCGCGGCCCACAGCGACAGCGCACCGAACACGAAGAAGAGCGAGGCGGCCACCCACCGCAGCGCCTTCGTCTGCACCCGTCCGGCGAGCCTGTCGCCCAGGAACACCGCCAGCCCGTCCGAGAAGAGCATCCCCAGGGTGGTCCCCACCGTCACCTGCAGCACGCTCAGGTAGCGCGCCGCGAGCGCCACCGTGGCCAGCTGCGTCTTGTCTCCCATCTCCGCCAGGAAGAAGAGGACGGTGGTGGTGAGGAAGGCGCCGAAGCGCGGCGGCTTCTCCGCGTCCTCGTGCGTGTCCGGCTTGAGCGTCCACAGCCCGAAGCCGATGAAGGTGACGGCGAGGATGCCCGCCATCACCCGTGCGGGCACGTGCGCGGACACCCAGCTGCCCACGCTGGAGGCCAGCGCATGGTTGGCCAGCGTGGCCACGAGGATGCCCGCCATCACCGTCCACGGCTTGCGGAACCGCGTGACGAGCGAGAACGCGAGCAGCTGCGTCTTGTCGCCCATCTCACTGGCGGCCACGAGGAGGAAAGAGCTCACCACCGCTTCCATCACGACACTCCGAGTCTGCGGCCGAGGTGTCGTGGGAGCCTGCTGCGCACGCACGAGCCTCGGCCAGGTTTCCCTGTCCGAAGGTCTCGTTCGCCTCGCGCCGCGAGGTGAGGGCCCGGGCTGTCACCAGCCAGTGTGTCGAGCGCCCCGACGTCGATTGAATCCGACGTGAACTACTCCCCTTACTGGAGACGCCAACTATCAGTCCTGCGCCGGGGCTGCAACAGGCAACGCGGCTAGCGCTTGCGCGAGAACCAGCCCATCAGCGCCTCGAGCTCCCGCCGGTCCACCTCGTCGAAGGTGGCCTTGTGCTCCGAGTCGATGTCCAGCACGGCGATGAGCTCCCGCGTCGGCCCGAACACCGGGACGACGATCTCCGACTGCGAGCGCCCGTCACAGGTGATGTGCCCCGGGAACGCGTGCACGTCCGGCACCACCACCGTCTCGCGGGTGGCCGCCGCCGCGCCGCACACGCCCTTGCCGAACTTGATCTCCAGGCACCCCAGCGTCCCCTGGTACGGGCCCACCCGCAGCAGCTTCCCGGGCTGCACCACCCGGTAGAAGCCCGTCCACAGGTGCCCGAAGGCGTGGTGCAGCAGGCAGCTCATGGTGGACATGGCGGCGATCTCGTCGTCGATGCCCTCCAGCACCGCCTCGACGTGCCGCTTCAGCTCGCCGTAGGCCTCCGCCTTGGGCGTGCCGCGCAGATCCAGGGTGACTTCGGCCATGGTGGAGTCCTCGTGGGATGCAGGTCATCGGCGCGGGAGCGCCGCTCGGGCGCCCCTTTTATCCGAAAACCCAGATGCGTCAGGTGGCACCCGGGTTTCAACGGAAACGTTCGGGAAAACCTCAGCTGGCGGCGTTCGCGGCAGGCGCCGTCGCAGGTTCGGCCTTCGGGGCGGCCTTCTCCGGCTTCTCCGCCTTGGCCAGCAACCCGTAGCGCTTCGCGGCGGACTCCAGGATGCGCCCCACCAGCTGCGTGAAGGACAGGCCCTTCTCCCGCGCCCCCAGCGCCAGCTCGCTCTTGTCCTCGAGGTACGGGTTGGGGTTCACCTCGAGGACGTACGGATCGCCCTCGTTCGAGATGCGCAGGTCGATGCGGGCGTAGTCCTGCAGCTTGAGGCCCCGGTAGGCGAGCAGGGCGGCGCGCTCGATGCGCTGGCGCAGCTCCGGCGAGAGGTTCCGGGCGATGACGAGCTTGGGCGAGCCCTCCGTCTCCGGGCCGAACTTCACCTCCCGGTCCGAGATGGTCGGCTTGTTCTTGTCCCAGTTGCCGAAGTCCAGCTCCACCACGGGGAGGATCTCCGGCATCTCCTTGGGGCCGATGACGCCCACGTACACCTCGCGCCCCTCGATGAACTCCTCGGCGAGCGCCTCGTCCTGCAGCTCCTTGCGGATCTCCTGCACCCGCCGCGTCAGCTCCTCCCACGTCTTCACCAGCGACTTCTTCCCGATGCCGATCGAGGCGTCGCTGCGCGAGGGCTTCACGATGAGCGGGAACTCCAGATCGCCATTGGTCTCCACGGTGACGCCATCGAAGGTGGCGAAGTCCGCGGTGGGGATCTCGTGGTACTCCAGCAGCTGCTTGGTGAGGATCTTGTCCTGCGCCAGCAGCAGCCCCGCCGTCCCCGAGCCGGTGAACTTCACCCGCGCCATCTCCATCAGCGCCGCGACGTTCACCTCCATCCGGTAGTCCTCGGCGAACGTCTCGCAGAGGTTGAACACCAGGTCGCACTTCGAGCGCTCGATCTCCTGGAGGATGTCGAAGACGCGATCACTCACCGCCACGGTGGAGACTTCATGCCCCAGCTGTCGCAGGGACTCGCCCACCTGAGTGACGACGGCATCCACCGGCTCTCCGTCCGGCTGATAGTGAAGGATGGCGATCTTCAGGGGAGGTACCGGCATGACAAAAGTGTAAGGCGTCATGCCGCCATGTGCATCCAGGCACTGGGGCGCTCCCGCACTTTTTGCCCGCCGGCCTCAGTCCACTTCGAAGAAGCGGTCCGTATAGAGGTAGTTCATCGCCAGCGCCGTCACCAGTGAGGTGAGCTTGGTGAGGTACTCGCGCGTCTTGTCCAGGTGGATGGCCAGCCGCAGCGCCACGGCGCGCTCGAGCAGGTGGTCCACCAGCGCCACCACCACCGGGCGGCCCACGCCGCTGTACTGGGTGACGGACTGGATGAGGGACTGGCGCTCGGCGCGAATGAGCGTCTCCGCGCTGGCCGGCGCGGTGTCCGGCGGCTCGAACAGCCCGAGCAGATCCTGGTCCAGGTGCTCGCGCAAGGACAGCTCCACGCGCTCCTCGAGCTGGCGCTGGCGGTAGTGATCGAGGACCGTCTCCTCCATGTCCTCCACGTCGAGGTCCCGCTCGGCCAGCTGCACCAGCTGCGGCGCGCGGCCCAGGCGCTTCATCACCTCGTCCACGTACTGGAGCTTCTTGAGCGCGCCCCAGCCCGTGTACCGCCTGGCCCAGTCCAGCCCCGGGGTGAGCCACACGGCGAACGTCTCGGCGAAGTCCTCGTCCGGGTGCTTCTGCGCGTACCAGCCGCTGATGTGCACCACGTACTTGCGGCTGAACGGCTGCGGCTTGTAGTTCTCCTGGTAGGGCTTGGAGTAGTCCCCGAAGATCTTCCGCCACTCGTCCGTGTCGTAGAGCTTGTAGGCGTAGTTGAACGCGTGCCCGGCCTCGTGGCGCAGGTACATGAGGATCTCGCGCTCCGTCTCCGCCTCGCCGCCCAGCTCCGCCTCGATGGAGTGCAGCCGAGGGTCCGCCAGGTAGAACGGCAGCCCGATCACCGGCACTCCGGACGGGCAGCCCCACTGATCCGACAGGTAGCACTCGGGCCGGAAGGAGATGCCCTTGGCCTCCAGCTCGGCGTAGAGCTGGTGGATGTAGCGCTCCAGGGCCGTGCCCTTGAGGTGGAGCTTGAGGTCCTTGATTCGCGCCTGGAGCAGCGCCTCGCGCTCGGGCCGGCGTGGTGAGTCGGCCGCCTCGTGCGGGTCGGCCAGCGTCTTTTCGCGGAAGGTGATCTGGGAGGAAGAGAGCATCGGGTCCCCGGAGGGCCTCGGAGTGTAGCGATGAGGCCTTCGGGGTAAATTGGCTCGCTTCCTACTGCATGCAAATGCTTGAAATGACTGAGTAATATGGCCTCAAACGACCCCTCGAAGGGGCGCCGGGAGGCCATTCTGGCGAGTGTGTCAGTGTGCGCCCGCTGACTACTCGAAGACGGAGATGTCCGAGCCGCCGCCCGTCTGCTTGGGGGGCTTCTTGGTGGGAGGAGGCGTGCGCGCGATGGCCGTCAGCGTGACCTCCACCGGCATGGAGTCGCTGGCGACGGCGCTGAAGTCCAGCGGGCGATCCACCTCGTGGTAGCCCGAGAGGCGGAAGGTGAGCTTGTGTTTCTTGTCGCGGGCGAGCCTCAGGTCCATGGGCGTGGCGCCGATCTGGACGCCCTCTTCATTGAAGATGGCGGCGCCCGCGGGCATGGAGGTGCACTTCACGGTGACCATCGGGTTGATGGCGGGCTCGGGCGGCTTCGTCTCCTCGGGCGGCGGAGGCTTCACCGGGGGCGGCTTCGGCGTCTCGGTGCGGGTGGCCTCGACGACCTTGGGCGGCGGGGCCGGAGGCGGAGTGCTGACGCGCCGGATGGCCACCACGCCGGCGCCCGCGGCGAGCAGGAGCACGGGGAGGCCGATGAGCGCCGCCTTCTTGCCCGCGGACATGCCCTGGGGCGCAGGGGGCGGGGCCGGGGGCGGGGGCGCGGCCACGGGGGCGCGCTGCGGCGTCCCGCTGGCCGGGGGGCGGGGCCGGCTGGCGGAGGGAGAGCTGCCCGCGGCGCCCCGGGCGACGACGACGTTGGAGGCCGTGCCCCGAGGAGACGCGGCGGAGGGCCTGGAGGGGCGGGCGTTGCTGGCGCTGCCGGCCTTGCGGGCTCCGGAGACGCTGGGCCTGCTGCCGCTGCCGCCGGCCTCTCGTCCGGGGGCGCCACCCGAGGGCCGTGCGTCGAGCTGCTCGGGCGTCAGGTCCGCCACGGCGTCGAGCATCGCCTCGATGAACTCCTCGGCGGACTGGAAGCGGTCCTCCTTCTCGCGGGCGAGGCCCTTCTGCATGAAGGCGTCGATGGCGGAGGGGACGGGCGCGCCCTGGCGCTTGCTGTTCACCGGCGGCACCGTCTGGGTGAGCGCGGCGGTGAGCGCCTTGCGCACGGTGTTGGCGCCGAAGGGCGAGGTGCCCGTGAGGCAGAAGAAGAAGACGCCCGTGAGCGAGTAGAGATCGGAGCGCTGATCCACCAGCTCGCCGCCGGCCTGCTCGGGCGGCATGTACTGGGGCGTGCCGAGCACCTGGCCGGTGGAGGTGAGCTGATCCTCCTCCTCCTGCTCCAGGGCCTTCACCAGGCCGAAGTCCAGCACCTTGACGAAGTCCTTCCCGTCGAGCTGCTGCACCATGATGTTGTGCGGCTTGAGGTCGCGGTGGACGGCCTGCTGCTCGTGCGCGTGGGCCAGGCCGCGGGCCGACTGCTCCAGCAGGTTGACGGCGCGGCGCAGGGACATGGGCCCCTCGCGCTTGACGATCTCCTTGAGGCTCTCGCCCTCGAGGAGCTCCATCACGTAGTAGCAGGTGTTGTCCGGGGCGCGGCCGAAGTCGTAGATGGTGATGACGTTCGGGTGGCGCAGGCGGCTGGCGACCTCGGCCTCGCGGCGGAAGCGCTCGAAGAAGGTGGGCGCGGCGGCCAGGGCCGGGTTGAGCGTCTTGACGGCCACCGGGCGCTGGACGGAGGTCTGGGTGGCCCGGAAGACCATGCCCATGCCTCCCTGGCCGAGCACGCTCTCGATCTTGTAGCGGCCATCGAGGACCTGCCCCAGGAGCGCCATGCTGGCCCCTCCGCACAGGTGATCGGGTCCTTCGGTGCTGCCGCAGTGGGGACAGGGGGAAGCCATTGGGGCCGGAGTATAGGCAACCCGCGCGCGGGGCCCAACGGGGATGCTTGGCGAGCAGAGGGAGCGAGCAGGCAAACAGGCCGTTCCCGAAGGGGCTCCGGGCTGTTACATCCCCCAGCCGCCATGAGCCTCCTCATCGCCCAGGATGTCTGCCTCGCCTACGGCAAGAAGGTCCTCTTCGACGACGCCAGCTTCACCCTCGGTCCGCGCGACCGGGTGGGGCTGGTGGGTGCCAACGGGACGGGCAAGAGCTCGTTGATGAAGATCGTCGCCGGGGTGCAGCACGCGGACTCGGGGACGGTCTCCTTCGCCCGAGGCGCCCGGGTAGGCTACCTGCCCCAGGAGCTCGCCGGCCTGCCCTCGGGCACGGTGGTGGAGGCGGTGATGAGCACGGTGCCGGGCCGCGACTCGCTGGAGGCGCGCCTGAAGAGCACCGAGGCGGCGCTCGCCGAGGCCCCGGACGAGGAGACCCAGTTGGAGCTCTCCCAGGAGCTGGCGGACCTGCACACGGAGCTGGACCACTTCGAGGACCACTACGGCCGGCACCACGCGGAGCGCATCCTCAAGGGCCTGGGCTTCCGGGAGGCGGATCTGGCCAAGCCCACGGGGGCGCTGTCGGGCGGGTGGCGGATGCGCGCGGCGCTGGCGGGCCTGCTGCTGCAGGATCCGGATCTGCTGCTGCTCGACGAGCCCACCAACCACCTGGATGTGCCCACGCTCACGTGGTTCGACGGGTTCCTGAAGCGCTCGAACAAGGCGCTGATCCTCATCTCTCACGATCGGGACTTCCTGAATCGGCAGGTGGGGCGGGTGCTGGCGCTGGAGATCGAGGGGCTGCGCTCGTACGTGGGCAACTACGACGCGTACAAGCGCCAGCGGGCCGACGAGATGGAGCAGCTGAAGGCCCGGGCCGCGAAGGTGGAGGCCCGGCGCGCGGAGCTGCAGGCCTTCATCGACAGGTTCGGCGCGAAGGCGACCAAGGCCCGGCAGGCGCAGAGCCGCGCGAAGATGCTGGAGAAGCTGGAGGAGGTGCACCTGCTGGAGGAGCGGGACACGGTGCACTTCCGCTTCCCGGAGGTGGAGCGCTCGGGGCGGGACGTGGCGATGATGGCGGGGATCCGCAAGGCGTACGGCAACCACGTGGTGTACTCGGGGCTGGACGCGCGGGTGGAGCGGGGCCAGCGCATCGCGGTGGTGGGCGCGAACGGCGCGGGCAAGACGACGCTGCTGAAGATCCTGGCGGGCGAGCTGACGCCGGACGGCGGCGAGGTGAAGCTGGGGCACAACGTGGTGATGGGGTACTACGCGCAGCACCACGCGGACACGCTGGACAAGCGCAACACCATCCTCGAGGAGGTGCAGCCGCTGGCGGCGGACAAGCCGCAGAGCTACGTGCGCGGGGTGCTGGGGGCGTTCCTGTTCTCGGGCGATGACGTGGACAAGCCCATCGGCGTGCTGTCCGGAGGTGAGCGGGCGCGCGTGGCGCTGGCGAAGCTGCTGCTGCGGCCCTCCAACTTCCTGCTGATGGACGAGCCCACCAACCACCTGGATCTGGACTCGACGGAGATGTTGATCGAGGCGCTGGCGCAGTACGGCGGGACGCTGTTGTTCGTGTCGCACAACCGGGCGTTCGTGAACCGGCTGGCCAACCAGGTATGGGACGTGGTGGACGGCAAGGTGGTGCCGCACCCGGGCAACCTGGATGAGTACCTGTACCACCAGGAGCAACTGCGGCAGGCGGCGGAGGCGGCCGCGGCGGGGGAGCAGGCCAAGGCCAGCGACAAGGCTTCCACCGGCCCGATGACGGAGAAGGAGCGCAAGCGGCTGGAGGCCGAGGCCCGTCAGCGCCGCAGCGTGGTGGAGGGGCCGATCAAGAAGGAGATCGCCCGCATCGAGGAGCGCATCGCCAAACTGGAGGCCGAGCAGAAGGAGCGCGAGGCGCAGCTGGCGGATCCGGCGCTCTACAACGACTTCGCGCGAGCCAAGCCGCTGATGGACACGCACCGGGCCGGCAAGGAGGAGCTGGAGTCGCTGTACATGGAGTGGGAAGCCGCGCAGGAGAAGCTGGCGGCAGCCTCGGCGTCCCTGGCGTCGCCTTGACACGGTTGAGACGGCTCCCTGAAGCTCCTCGTAGAGTGAGTGCTGGGGCTTCAACGCCTGAAGGGAGGGTCTATCAACTTGCGTGGAGCCAGGATCCGCCCTGCCTTGCAGCTCATGGCTCCCGTGCTCTTGCTTTCCCTGTCATGCACTGGCGCCAGGCTCTACTACGTGCACAGTGAGGTGCCCAAGCTGGAGGGAAAGTGGGCTGTGGGCCCTGGACCCTGGCCAGCAGTGCCTGCGGTGATCTCGGACGGGTCCTCTGTCCCCGATGCCTTGGTGCTGTCGGCTCTCAAGGCGTTGATGGCGCTACCTGGGGCAGCGGATTCCTGCGATGCGTGGGGGCAGCCACGTCCCGACGCGGCCGAGTACTGCATTGCAACCTATCGGACACCGCGGGACTGGCGTGTGACGTGGCCCATCCGGAATCTGGTGGATGCGGCGAGCGCGTGCAGACCTCCTTTCGGCGGTGTCGAAGATGCGGACTTTGGACGAGACCTGCCCGTGTTTGGCTATGCCCACAACCACACCTGCGGACTCTTCGCGAGCAGCACGGACCTGATGAGGTTTCCTGCCGCGAGAGCTCCGACAGGGGCATGGGTGGTCGTAGGGTATGCGACGGCTCCCAGCGGCGGGTTGGCCCGTGATTCACAAGGGGAGCTGATTCCAGCATGGCATTGGCTCGCCACGGGACATGCGACCGAGCCTCGGTTCTACAAGTGGAACCCAGCGGGCGAAGTCTTCAAATGGAGCGAGAACGGGGGACGTTGGGAGTTTCAGGCGATCTGCAAACCTGAGTCGTCCACTCTCCTCGAGGCTGATCGCGCCCTCGCGCCAAACTGCACTCCTGCGTTGACAGACTGGTACTGAGTCAGGACTTCTTGTGGGTGGTTCTATGTTGAGACCTCATCTTTTGATTCTGCTCGGTTCGCTCTTGAGGGATGGCGGAGTGGGCGCGCCGCAACCCAGCTCCACGGGACCGGACGCAGGGATGATGGCGGCTCCAGCTCGCCCGTCAGAGGCTGATGCAGGGGTTGGGGCAGACCCGGCGCTTGCCTCGGAACGAGATGGTGGGGCTGTTGTGCGCAAGCCTGTCATCGCGGGAGGCATTCGTTGGCCAACCGAAGTGCGGACTCTGGCCACGTTGGACGGGCCCGCTGTCCTTGCTGCTCATGCCGCGATGCAGCAGGTGCTGACACGTCTCGCGAAGAATTACTCGGGGGAGTGTGAGACCTCTGCCAAGGCCATGGAGGTGATCGTCGGCGAGGGTGACGGAATGTATATCGTCCGTATCAATCAACGCGTCGACAAGTGCGGATGGGTGGCTCCCCCCGGATTCAGCACCGAGACCGACTGGTTCGAGCTGTATGCCGTCTCTCCAGAAGGGAAAGTCCTCGCGCGCTATCCCTATCACCCCTGAAACGATTTGAAGGCGCTCACTTCGACTTGAGCTGCGCGGCAGGGGGGCTCGCGGGCTGGATGGGCTGCGGCTCTCCTCCCAGCCTCCAGGCCAGGAGCCCACCTCCGGCAAGAAGCAGCCCCACGCAGGCAAGGGCCCACGCCAGCCCGGTCTTCTGGTGCGGCCTGAAGACCGCTCGGGCGGGCAGGGTCTCCGCCTCGGAGTCGACGGACTGGGTCGGTCTCGGAGCGGGCCTCGGCTTGGGCGCCGTGCTGACCCCGAGCTTCCCGGCGGACTCCACCTTCGTGATGGCCAGCCCCGGCCGAGGCGGCGGAGACATGCGCCGCGGTATCGGAACGAGCACCTCCCGGGGCGCCGGCGGAGGCGTGACCCTGGGCGCCGGAGGAAGCGTCTCCGTCTCGCTGGGCGGCGGAGGCGGTGTGGCGCGCGGCGGCTCGCTCGGTGGGGCCGGCGGCTCCTCCACCTTCACCTCGAGCATCTTCGACACGAAGTTCGCGGTCCGGTGCACGCCCACCTTCTTCCCGGTGGACAGCAGGTAGTCCTCCAGATCCGACAGGAACGCGCGGCAGTCCGCGTAGCGCTGATCCCGATCCTTGGCGAGCGCACGATCCAGGATCCGCGCCACCGCCTGGGGCAGATCCGGCCGCCGCTGCAACACCGGCACGGGCGGCTCGAAGAGGATGGCCTGCGCCATGCTGGCTTCCGTCGTCGCGTTGAACGGCTTGCGGCCGGTGAGCAGCTCGTAGAACACGACGCCCAGCGAGTACACGTCCACCCGCAGGTCCAGCGGCATGGCCCGGATCTGCTCGGGCGCCATGTACGAGAGCTTGCCCTTGATGACCCCGGTCAGCGTCCGGTGGCTCTGGTTGGCCGCCTTGGCGATGCCGAAGTCCACGATCTTCAGCCCGCCCTCGCGCGACAGCAGGATGTTGTCCAGGCTCACGTCCCGGTGGATGAGCTCCAGCGGCTGCCCCGTCTCCGGCTCCCGGAGCGCATGGGCGAAGGCCAGCCCCTCGCACGCCATCGCGATCAGCTTCGCGCACAGCACCGGCGACAGCGCCATCTTCAGCGAGTTCACCCGCTTCATGAGCGCGCGCAGGTTCAGCCCGTCGATGTACTCCATCGCCAGGTAGTACGTGCCGTCGGCCTGGCCGAAGTCGAAGATCTGGACGATGTGCGGGTGATTGAGGCGAGCCGCCAGCCGGGCCTCGGTGAAGAACATCTCCACGAAGCCCCGGTCCTCCGCCAGGTGCGGCAGGACGCGCTTGACGACCACCTCTTTCTCGAACCCCATGGGGCCCGCGACCTTGGCCAGGTAGACCTCGGCCATACCCCCGGTGGCGAGCTTGCGGACGAGCTGGTACTTGCCGACTTGCATCCCGGGCAACCTCGATCCGGGATCGCCAGACCGCGACCCCCGCTCACGCACGAACCGTGTGCACTGTCCGTGTCAGCACAGGACGAGTGACTCCGGCCGGACGGATCCGGCTGGCTCATCCTGGCCGTGCCATTTCTCGAGAAACGGCATCAACTCCGCAGGCCCACCGACGGCATCGCTCCGGCGAGCGCGCGCATGGCCGCGGCCATCGCCTCGACCGTCAGCGACGTCTCCGAGGCGCCCATGCGGAGCGCCGCCTCGGGCATGTTGGAGACGACACATGTCTCCGGGTGCTGCACGAGCGCCATGCCCCCGGCGCGACGGATGGCCAGCAGCCCCGAGGCGCCATCCATGCCCATGCCCGTGAGCACCGCGCCCCCGGCCCGGCTCCCATGGGCTCGGGCCAGCGACATCAGCAGCGTGTCTCCCACCGAGACGTGGCGCCCGTGGATCGGCTCCACCAGCAGATCTCCCGAGCTGAGCACCTGCAGCTGGTGCCCATCCGGAGGCAGGTACACGTGGCCCGCCTGCGGCTTCAGGCCCGTGCGCGCCAGCACCAGCTCCAGCGGAGAGGCCGCGGCCAGCCACTGGCGCAGGCCCGAGGTGAAGCCCACCGAGACGTGCTGGGCGATGAACACCGGATAGGGGAGGCTCGGGGGCAGCAGCGACAGCAGCATCGCCAGCGCGGGCGGCCCTCCGGTCGCGGCCACCAGTCCGAAACCGTTCACCCGCCCGCTCCGCAGGGCAGGGGGAGGCACCGGCTGGCCGATGAGCGGCCTGCGTGGGGACAGCGGTATCTCCGCCATGGCGCGGATGGTGTTGATGAGCTGCGAGCCGAAGCCCGACAGGCCCCCGTCCTTGCCCGGCGTCGGCTTGGGCATCACCTCGAGCGCCCCGGCCTGCAGCGCCTTGAAGGACATCTCCGCGTCCATCGCGCCGGAGATGACGAGGATGCGGCTGGGCGCCTCGGCCATGATGCGCTCGGTGGCGTCGATGCCGTCCATCCGCGGCATCCGCACATCGAGCGTCACCACATCCGGCCGGAGCGACTGGGCCAGCGCCACCGCCTCTTTTCCATCGTTGGCGGTGCCGACGATGCGGATGTCCGGGGCCGGGGCCAGCAGTCCGGTGAACATCCGCAGGATGGTGGGAGAGTCATCAGCAAGGAGGACCTGGATCGGCTTGTTCATGTGCACCTCGGGGGACCGACGAGTGCGCAGCGGAGAGGGTACGGAGCCTACTTGATGGATTCTACCCGCTGTCCAGCCACAAGCCTACGCCTCGGGTAGTATTGCGTCCCGCCCGGAGGCCACGAGGGTGTCCTCCGGGGAACGCCGAGGCGAGGGTTCTCCTCAGTTCTTGACGGTGGGAGTCGCCGGAGCCGCGCCGGAGAGCGCGCGCATGGCCGAGGCCAGGCCCTCCAGGGACAGCAGCGTCTCGGTGGCGCCGTTGCGCGTCGCCGCCTCGGGCATGCCGGGGACGACGCAGCTCTCCGGCGTCTGCGCGAAGGTGATGCCGCCCGCGCGGCGGATGGCCAGCAGCCCCGAGGCCCCATCCGAGCCCATGCCCGTGAGCACCGCGCCGCCGGCCCGGTTGCCGTAGGCGAGCGCCAGCGAGGCCAGCAGCGTGTCCCCGAGCGCCGTCTTCGCCGCCGGGATGGGCTCCACCAGCAGCTCCCCGCCCAGCGTCACCTGCAACTGGTGCCCGTCCGGCGGCAGGTACACGTGGCCCGCCTGCGGACGGACGCCCGTCTGCGCCACCTCGAGCCGCAGCGTGGAGGCCGCGCCCAGCCACTGGCACAGGCCCGCGGTGAAGCCGTCCGACACGTGCTGGGCGATGAAGATGGGGTAGGGGAGCTTCGGAGGCAGCAGCGACAGCAGCAGGCAGAGCGCGGGCGGACCTCCCGTGGAGGCCACCAGCCCGAAGCCGTTGACCCGTCCCTGGGGCGCCACCGTTGGCGCCGCCGCCGCCGGCTGGGTGGGAGGCGTGGGCCGGCGCTCGGCCAGCGGCAGCTCCGCCATGGTGCGGATGATGTGGATCAGCTTCACGCCGAAGTTGGCCAGGCCCTCCAGGCCCGGCCGCGGCTTGGGCATCACCTCGAGCGCCCCGGCCTGCAGCGCCTTGAAGGACATCTCCGCATCCACCGCGCCGGAGATGACGAGGATGCGGCTGGGCGCCTCGCTCATGATGCGCGAGCTGGCCTCGATGCCATCCATCCGCGGCATGCGGACATCCAGGGTGATGACATCCGGGTGGAGCGTGCGCGCCAGCTCCAGGGCCTCAGCCCCATCCTTCGCGGTGCCGATGACCTGGATGTCCGGAGCCGAAGACAGGAGCGCCGAGTACATCTTCAGCATGGTGGGCGAGTCGTCCGCGATGAGGACTCGGATGGTGGAGCTCATGTACGCCTCGACGAGAGGGAACGAGTGTGGCCAGCGGACCGTCTCATGCCTTGAACGGTCCGTCCTGGCCAGAGCAGAGTCAGATGCCCGGGGGAGAGCCCGGCGGGGGCATGCCCTCGAGCGAGCGGAGAATGGTGGCCAGCGCCTCCGGAGACACGGAGTGCTCGGTGGCCTTGTTGCGCAGCGCCGCCTCCGGCATGCCCGCCACCAGACACGTCTGCGGATCCTGCGCGAAGGTGAGACCGCCGGCGCGCTTGATGGCCATCAGGCCCACCGCGCCCTCCTCGCCCATGCCGCTGAGCACCGCGCCCGCCGCGTGGGCGCCATAGGCGCGTGACAGGGACGCCAGGAGCAGATCCCCCGAGGGGAAGGTGCTGCCGGAGGCCTTCTCGATGACGATCTCCCCCTGCATGCCCACCCTCAGGTGGTGGCCGTCCGGGGCCAGGTAGACGGTGCCGGCGCGGGGCTGCTCGGAGGCGCGGGCGATCTCCACCGGCAGCGGCGACAGCGAGGACAGCCAGCGGTGCAGGCCCACGGTGAAGCCCGGGGTGATGTGCTGGGCGATGAAGAGCGGGTAGGGCAGGCTGCGCGGCAGCAGCCACAGCAGCGAGGCCAGCGCCGTGGGGCCGCCGATGGACGAGGCCAGCGCGAAGCCCGCCACGCGCGCGTTCTCCGGCAGCTTGGGCGCGGTGGAGCGGCCCTCGTGGCGCTGGGTGACGAGCGGCACCTCCGCCAGCAGGCGGATGGCCGACAGCAGCCGCACGCCGAAGCGCGCCACGTCCTCGGGCGCGCCCTGCGGCTTGGCGATCACCTCCAGCGCTCCGGCCTGCAGCGCGCGGAAGGACAGGTCCGTGTCCGGCGCGCCGGACACCATGAGGATGCGGCAGGGCGTCTCCGCCATGATGCGCTCGGTGGCCCCCAGGCCATCCATGCCGGGCATCTGCACGTCCAGGGTGATGACGTCTGGCTTGAGCGAGCGCGCCAGCTTCACCGCCTCCTCTCCGTCGCGTGCGGTCCCCACCACGGTCACGTCCGGTTGGGCCGACAGCAACCGCGTGAGGACCTGCAGCATCGTGGGGGAATCGTCGGTGAGAAGGACTTGAATCGGCTTGCTCATTCGGTTCTCCGAACTCCAAACTCCAGGTGGGTTTCTACCCCAGGGGTGGGCCGCTCGCCTACGACTCACCGTGTAGCAGTGTATCAAGCGCGCTCAGCCCGCCTTGCGCTTCTTTTCTCGTTTGGACCTGGCCTCGGGAGGCTTGGGAGTCGGGGTTTCCCGGGAGTCTTCCACGGGTGAGGGGAGCGCGGGAGGGGGGGCGGGCAGGGGCGTACCGTCTGTAGGAGGAGCCTCCACCGCCTGTGGCTCCGCTGGGAGCGCCGGCAGGCGGATGACGAAGGCGCACCCCTCTCCGGGCTTGCTGTGCACGGAGATGCTGCCCCCGTGGTTCTTGACGATGCGCTGACAGATGGCCAGCCCCAGGCCGGTGCCCTTCTGTTTGGTGGTGAAGAAGGGCACGAAGATGTGCTGTTGCTGGTCCAACGGAATGCCGGGCCCGGTGTCGGACACGTGGACCTCGACGAACTCGTTGAGGTTGCCCCGGAACTCGCTGAAGCGGTCCTGCTTCACGGTGCCCACGGTGATGCGGCCGGGCACCTCGCCGATGGCCTGCACGGCGTTCTGCACCAGGTTGATGAGCACCTGCTTGAGCTGCTCGGCGTCCGCGTCCACCCGTGGCACGGCCAGGTCCATCTGCACCGCCAGCTCGATCTGCCTGGGCACGTCGTTCTGGATGAGGCGCATGGTGCGCGTCACCACCTCGTTGAGGTCCGTGGGCCCGAAGCTCTGCTTGAGCGGGCGCGCGTAGTCGAGGAACGCCGTCACCACGCCGTTGAGGCGGTTCACCTCCTCGACGATGACGCCCAGGAACTCGCCGTCCTCGCCCGGCAGCCGCTTGGGGTCCAGGCACTGCGCCGCGCCCTTGATGGCGCCCAGCGGGTTGCGGATCTCGTGCGCCAGGCCCGCCGCCATCTCGCCCAGGGCCGCCAGGCGGTCGCGCTCGCGGATCTTCTCGTACAGCTTGGAGTTCTCCAGCACCGTGGCCACGCGCTCGGCCACCGAGAGGATGAGGGCGATCTCGTCCGAGGCGTACGCCTCCGGCACGCGCTCGTCCCACAGGTTCAGGAAGCCGATGACGCGATCGTTGCCCACCAGCGGCACGGAGATGCCGGACTTCATCTGCTTGAGCGCCGAGCGCGTGTCCTGCAGGCGCTTGATCTCGTCGCGGAAGCGCTTGCCCTCGGTGGCCTGCACCCGCAGGGCGGTGAGCCGGTGCTCCACGTTCTCCAGCAGCACGGCCTTCTGCCCGCTGGCGGCCGCCAGCAGCAGTCCACGCGCCGCGGCCGTGTCCAGGAAGCCCTCGGGCGGAGGGCCACGCGAGTCCAGCAGCCGGTAGCCGGGCCTGTCCTCGGCCAGCATGTACACGGAGGTGTGGGTGACACGGCCCGTCTCGTGGAGCGCGTCCAGCAGCAGCCGCGTGACTTCGGAGATGTCGATGACGGTGGCCATGCGCGCCCGGAGCGCTCCCAGCACGCGCAGCAGCTCGAAGCGCTCGCGGAAGAAGATCGCCACCACGCGCTCCTCCACCTTCACCCTCAGCGGCTCCATGAGGATGATGATGACGAAGGCGGCCACCACCGTGGTGAAGACGTAGAGCCCCGTCTTCTCCTTCACCCAGACGGTGAGCACCATGAAGACGGCCGCCAGGATGGAGGCCAGCACCGTCTGCGAGGCGATCTTCCCCAGCAGCTCGTGCAGGTCCATCAGCCGCAGCCGCAGCAGCGTCTCCCGGAGGAAGAAGAGGTAGAGCGTGGAGAAGATGGGCCCCAGCGGCAGCAGGGGGATGTCGTAGCGCCGGCCGATCAAGTCCAGCGCCGTCAGCAGGATGGAGGCCCCCGCGCCGATGGCCAGGTACATGAGCCGCAGCCGCTCGATGCGCGACTCCTCGGTGCGAACCCGGTTCAGCAGCAGGCTCACCGAGGTGAGCAGGGTGACCAGCACCCACATGCCGGTGGCCACCCGCGCCCAGCCCGTCTGCGCCAGCGGCGTCACCGCGACGGCCAGCCCGAGCACGCTCGACAGCACGCCCAGCCGCCGGCCGAGCAGGTGCGTGCCCTTGCTGACGCCCAGGAACTCCAGGAAGAAGGAGACCGCCGTGCCGGGCACCAGGGAGGCGAGCAGGATGGTGGCGCCCACGGCGATTCTGGACAGCCAGCCCGGCTCGGGGAAGATGCCCGCGAAGAAGAGTGCGAGGTAGTACCCCGCCACCGTAAGGGCGAAGACGGAATACAGCGTCCCCACCCGGGGCCTGCCTGGCCGGAGGAGCATCGACAGCGCAAGCGCCAGGCCGATGATCGACGCGAACAGCGCGCTGAGGGTCCGGATGTCCATGTTCGAGCGGACAGTCTAACCTGTGTTCACGTCCGGAAATTTTTAGACTGTCTCCCGTTGTCCTCGGGCGTGCCCGAGCGCATCCACCAGGGCCAACCGCCCGCCCCCATGAAATCCGCCCTTTCGCTGATTGCCCTCGTCTCCTTCGCCACGCTGGCCTCCGCGCAGCAGGTGGCCTCCGAGCCTACCCACGCGCCGCAGCCCCGGACCGATGGCGCCCCTACCGAGGCCCAGCTCACGCCTCCGCCGGACGCGGAGAAGGAGCCGCTGCCCGACGGCTATGTGGAGATCTTCAACCCCGCCTTCCCGTCGCCCGTGGTGGAGGCGCCTCGCAAGCCCGCCCCCGTCGTGAAGGTGGAGCTGGGCAAGGCCTACGGCCTGGAGGATCTGACGCCCTACTTCGCCGAGGGGAAGAAGAAGGAGGCCAAGGCCGCCTTCGATCGCGGCTTCTACCTCAAGGCCCGCGAGCTGCTGCAGGGCGAGGGGGACTCGCCGCCGGTGCGCTACCTGCGCGCGCTGAGCGCCGTGCGCGCCGGGGATGACACCCGCGCGGCCGCGGAGATGGCGGCGCTGGCGGACGACTACCCGGCCCTGAAGGACAGGTGCCTGACGCACGCGGGCGTGGCGCTGGAGGATCTCGGCCGGTACGACGAGGCGGCGAAGCTGCTCGGCGCGGTGTCGGAGGACTCGAAGATGTACGTGGACGCCCGCCTGACGCTGGGCCGCGTGCTGCGCAAGAAGAAGGACTACGACGGGGCCATCGCCGCGCTCTCGCCGCTGGCGAACCGCCCCGCGCCGCTGTTCGGCCGCAACGTGGGCGCCGAGGCCCTCATCGGCATCGCCGACATCGCCGCGGAGAAGAAGGACAAGACGCGCGAGCGCGAGGCGCTGTGGCGGCTGTGGTCGCTGTACCCGCTCTCTCCGCTGACGAAGCAGGCGGACCGTCGCCTCAAGGGCATGAAGCCGCCGGTGGAGGCCCAGGTGGCGCGCGCCGAGCAGCTCATCGAGCTGCACCGCAACAAGCAGGGGCTCACGGTGCTGGAGCCGCTGCTGCCCACGCTGAAGCTGCCCGAGCCCATCGCCTGCCGCGCGCACTTCGCCTACGGCAAGGGCCAGCGCAAGGAGCGAAACCACACCAAGGCCATCGCCACGCTCACCCCGGTGGTGGAGCAGTGCCAGGACGCGGACCTGCTGCCGCGCGCCATGTACGTGCTGGGCTCCTCGCGCTCCATCGTGGACCAGAAGCGCGGGACGCAGACGTACGAGCGGCTCGCCAAGGAGTTCCCCGGCCACTCCTTCGCCGACGACGCGCTCTTCTACGCGGCGGACCTGTACGTGAAGACGGGCCAGCCGGAGCAGGCCGCGCTGCGGCTCGAGGAGCTGGCGAAGAACTACCCGCAGGGAGACTTCCTGGGCGAGGCGCTCTTCAAGTCCTTCTGGATCGCGCGCACCTCGAAGGCGGCCGATGGCGGGCTGGCGATCCTGGACCTGATCGAGCAGCGCTTCGCCGACGCGGACGAGACGTATGACGTGGAGCGGGCGCGCTACTGGCGGGCTCGGACGCTGCAGGAGCGCGGCCAGCTGGAGGGCGCGGAGGCCATCTTCGAGAAGCTCGCGCTGGAGCACCCGGCCACCTACTACGGGCTGATGGCGCGCGCGCAGCTGGGCGAGGTGGACAAGGAGCGCCTGGAGCGCATCGCGCCGCAGCTGGTGTTCACCGCGGAGACGGCCAGCCCGTGGCCCATGCACACCGGGCCCATCATGGAGAAGGATCCGCACTTCCTGGCCGGCGTGGAGCTGCTGCGCATGGGCTTCCCGGAGGCCGTGTCCTCCGAGCTGCTGGCCGTCAACCGCAACGGCCTGCCCGCCGAGTCCGCACGGCTGATCGTCCACCTGCTGTCCATGGCCGGGGACGAGCGCGCCGCGCACGCCGTGGCCCGCGTGGCGCTGCGTCGCGACTTGAGCGGTCGCATCACCCCGCGCACCCGTCCGGTGTGGGAGATCGCCTATCCGAACGCGTACCGGGAGATGATCGAGAAGCACACCAAGGACGCCGGGGTGGAGCCGGATCTGCTCCAGGCGCTGATGCGCGAGGAGAGCGCGCTGGATCCCAAGGCGCTGTCCTGGGCCGGAGCGCTGGGGCTCACCCAGCTCATGCCGGCCACGGCGAAGTCGGTGGCCGCGCAGCTGAAGATCAAGCGCTTCCGCGTCGAGTCCCTGCTGGAGCCGGACCTCAACATCCGCCTGGGCGCGCACTACCTGGGAGAGCTCATCCGGAAGTTCGACGGCAACACCCCGTACGCGGTGGGCAGCTACAACGCGGGCTCCGGCGCCATCAACCGCTGGCGCTCCGAGCGCAAGGGCATGCCGCTGGATGCGTGGGTGGAGGAGGTGCCGATCGCCGAGACGCGCGGCTACATCAAGCGCGTGCTGCGCTCCTACAACACCTACCAGCTCCTCTATGGTCGGACCGGCAAGGTCCCCATGGTCAAGTCCGCCGGGCTGTTGCCGGCGAAGCGCTGAGGCACACACTTCGAGGGGCCTGGTCGCCGACTTCGGCCGAACTGGTCTGCTGGTAGGACCAGTTGGTACGCCGCTCGCGCCGGCTGGCGCCCGGCTCCCGGGTCTCCTAGACTCGGGGGCGTGGACGCACCGTCGAATAGTGGGAACGGCGGAAAGAACGCGCTCCTGCGCTCCCTGCCGTCCATCGAGCAGCTGCTTCACCGGCCGTCGTTGCAGTCACGGCTGGCGGGACTGCCTCGTGCCCGAGCCGTCGCGGCCCTGCGACTGGCCGTGGAGCAGGTCCGGGCCCGGCTGCTGAGTGGAGACGCTCGCCCCTTCGAGGACTCGGACGTGGACGCGGCCCTGCGCCAGCTGGCCACCCCGAACCTGCGCCCCGTGCTCAACGCCACCGGCGTGGTGCTGCACACCAACCTGGGCCGCGCGCCGCTCGCTCCGGAGGCCGTGGCCCGCGTGGCGGCGGTGGCTCGGGGCTACTCCAACCTCGAGTACGATCTCGACGAGGGCGAGCGCGGCAGCCGCTATGCCCCCGTCATCGGCCTGCTCACCGAGCTGACGGGCGCGGAGGACGCGGTCGTCGTCAACAACTGCGCGGGCGCGGTGCTCCTGGTGCTCGCGTCGCTGGCCTCGGGGCGCGAGTGCATCGTCTCGCGCGGGGAGCTGGTGGAGATCGGCGGAGGCTTCCGCGTGCCGGACGTCATGCGCCAGTCCGGCGCCAGGCTCGTCGAGGTGGGCACCACCAACCGCACCCGCCGCTCCGACTACGAGTCCGCGCTCACGCCGGACACCGCCCTGCTGGTGAAGGTGCACCGCTCCAACTTCGCGCTGGTGGGCTTCACGGAGGAGGTGGGCGTGGAGGAGCTGGCCGCGCTCGGCCGCGCGCGCGGGGTGCCGGTGTTCCAGGATCTCGGCTCGGGCGCGCTGGTGCCGCTGGAGGGCGAGGGGCTCACCTCCGAGCTCACGGTGAAGCAGGCCGTGGAGGCCGGCGCGGACGTGGTGGCCTTCTCCGGCGACAAGCTGCTGGGAGGCCCCCAGGCGGGCATCATCGTGGGGCGCAAGGCGCTGCTGGCCCGCATCAAGTCGCACCCGCTCACCCGCGCGCTGCGGGTGGACAAGATGACGGTGGCCGCGCTGGAGGCCACCCTGGAGCTGTACCGGGACGGCCGTCCTCAGGCGGTGCCCACCTGGCGCCTGCTCTCCCAGCAGCCAGAGGAACTGCGCGCACGCGCCGAGCGCCTCGAGGGGCTGCTGGCCGCGCGCCATGTCCCGGTTCGTGTGGTCGCGGTGTCGGGGCAGGTAGGCGGGGGGGCGATGCCGCTGGCCCGATTGCCTTCCTTCGCGTGCATCCTCAAAGTTGGGGAGCCGGATGTATTCCTGGCGCGCCTGCGAGAAGCCGAGGCGCCGGTTATTGGAAGGATAGCGGACGGTGAGGTCGTCCTCGACGTCCGTTGTCTCGCGGAGGAGGAACTCGGATTGGTTGCCGAGGCCGTCGTCGGCACCGCCAGACAGGAAAGCCGCCCATGATCGAAAGCGCCGTCCTGGTCCTCAACCGGAACTACCAACCGGTCCACGTCACCTCGGTGAAGCGAGCCTTCTCGCTGCTGTACCAGGGCGTGGCCAAAGCCATCGACGCCCAGTACAAGCTCTACGAGTTCGAGGACTGGGCCGCCCTGAGCGCCACGCACGACTGCATCACCACGGTGAACCGCTCCATCCGAGTGCCGCGCGTGCTGGTGCTCTCCGCGTACGAGTACCTGCCCAAGGGTCGCGTGCGCTTCTCTCGCCTCAACATCTACGCGCGCGACGCGGACACCTGCCAGTACTGCGGGCGGACCCTCCCGCGCTCGGAGCTGAACCTGGATCACGTGCTGCCCAGGTGCGAGGGCGGCAAGACGACGTGGGAGAACGTCGTCTGCTCCTGCGTGCCCTGCAACCTGAGGAAGGGCGGGCGCACTCCCGAGCAGGCCGGCATGAAGCTCCTGCGTAAACCTTTCCGTCCCCGGTGGACGCCGCTGTTCCGCGGCGCCATCCGGCGCGTCACCTACCGCGAGTGGCTTCCGTTCCTGCGAGTGGAGGATGCCTCGTACTGGAACGTCGAACTGCTCGACGAGTAGCGCCCTGTCTCCCCGCAGCCTGGCGCCTGGCCGGCTGTGGCCGATTCCGGACTGATGGAGTCCCCCCTGGCGCACGGGTGTCCGTGCGCAGGAGTCCGGACCGGGGCGCGCCTTCCTTGGCGGACCGCCCCCAGGGAAGGGGAGACACGTGAGAGAGGCAAACCGTCTGCTGTTGTTGGGCGCGCTCGCGGTGGCGTTCAGCATCGTGGGGTGTGACTGCGGGGGAGATGATCCGCCGCCCGAAGAGACCCCCGATGGAGGGAGCCAGACGGATGGAGGCGTGCTCCCGGTCCCCGACGCGGGGCCCGGCTCGGAGTGTCTGCTCGAGGGGGCCACGTGCAGCCGCACCTCCGGCAACCAGTGCTGTACCGGCGTGTGCGGGGACGACGGGCGCTGTCCGCCTCCCAATATCCTGTGCCGCAGCGCGGGCGAGGCCTGCCAGACGGGCGGCGACTGCTGCACCAACATCTGTGAGAACGGCACCTGCGCCACCAACCTGTGCCGCGACGTGGGCCAGGCGTGCACCGGCGCCGAGCAGTGCTGCACCAAGGTCTGCACCAACGGCACGTGCGCGGACATCCCCGGCAGCTCCTCCCAGTGCAAGGTGCTGGGCCAGGCCTGCGGGGCGGACTCCGACTGCTGCTCCACCAACTGCCAGGGCGGCCTGTGCACCCGCGCCTATACCTGCAAGGGCTACGGGGACGTGTGCCAGACCAACGCGGAGTGCTGCGGCAACGCGTGCTCGGCGCCTCCGGGCGGCGTGGGCCGCTGCGAGTTCGTCACCGGCGGTGGCGGTGGCGGGTGCCGGCAGGACGGCAACCCGTGCTCGGATCCGTCCACGTGCTGCTCGCGCACCTGCGTGGATCTGGGCTACGGCGCAACGGTCTGCCAGCCCGTGGGTGGCTGCAAGCTCACCGGCAACTTTTGCGGCGACAACGACGACTGCTGCGGCGGCGGCGTGAACCCCAACGGCTCGGTGAGGTGCGCCGGCGGCCGGTGCGACAACGGCAGCGCCTGCAACGGCGTGGGCAACATCTGTGGCTCCGGCAAGCTGCCTGACGGTGGCACCACGGACATCAACGCCTCGCAGAACTGCTGCGACGGCAAGAAGGCCGTGTGCAAGGTGGACTCGTCCGGCGTGCCGCGCTGCTTCGGCGGCGGCCAGATCACGGGCTGCAACGAGGGCTACACCGGGACGCCGCCGTGCTGCATCCAGGACAACCAGACGTGCCAGTTCTCCGATCAGTGCTGCAACGGCGCCCTGTGCCTGCCCAACGGCAGCGGGACGCTGTCCTGCCAGCGGCCAACGTGCTCTCCGCTGGGCTCGTCCTGCCAGAAGGGCGCGGACGGGGGCTCGGCGTGCTGCGCCGGCACGGAGTGCCGGGCGACGGACGAGGTCAACTTCGCCTGCCAGGCGCCCAGGCCGCCCACCGGGGGCACGGATGGCGGCACGGCCGGCCCGGATGGCGGCTCGGGGACGCCGGACGCGGGGCCGACGTGCAAGGCCAACGAGACGGCCTGCACCTCGCCCTCCCAGTGCTGCTCGGGCATCTGCACGGGCGGTCTGTGCAAGCCGCCCTCCCTGTGCCAGCCGCAGAGCGGGGCCTGCACCTCGGGGGCGGACTGCTGCCAGGGCCTGCGCTGCGAGGTGCCCAACGGGGCCACCACGGGCTCCTGCCAGCCGGGCGCTACCTGCTCGGCCAGCGGCCAGGCGTGCTCCACCACCAGCCCCTGCTGCGCCGGGCTGAACTGCCTGGGAGAGAACACCGGCAATACGTGTAATGGCTCGGAGCCCTGTGTCTGCACGGTGATCATCCTGTAGCGGGGTCAGGGAGTCGACGCGGAGGGCAGGACGGGTTTTGATGCGGGCGCTTTGAAGCCCGCACCTTCCGCCACCGCGTCGATCACCCCTGTTCCCTCTCCGAGTGCCGGTCCGCCCGGACTCTCCAAGCGCGCCCGTCCGCGGCGAGTCATCGCCGTGGGCGGCGGCAAGGGGGGGATCGGCAAGACGCTCGTCTCGGCCAACCTCGGGGTGGCCCTGGCCCAGGCCGGCATGCGCGTGCTGCTGGTGGATGCCGATCTGGGCGGGGCCAACCTGCACACCTGCCTCGGGGTAGGTCAGCCCAGCGCCACGCTGTCGGACTTCGTCCGCAACAGCAAGGTGGCCATCGAGAACATCATCATCCCCACGGGCGTGCCGCAGCTGTCGCTGATCGCCGGCGCGCAGGACGTGCTGGACGCGGCCAACATCAAGTACGCGCAGAAGCAGAAGCTGCTGCGCACGCTGCTGGCCCAGCCGGTGGACTACCTGCTGCTGGATCTGGGCGCCGGCACCAGCTTCAACACCCTGGACTTCTTCCTGGTGGCGGACCACGGCGTGCTGGTGGTGCTGCCGGAGCCCACCGCGGTGGAGAACGCGTACCGCTTCGTGAAGGCGGCCTTCTTCCGCCGGCTCCAGCAGGTGGAGGCCCAGTACGGCATCGAGGATCTCGTGGAGAGCGCCCTCACCACGCGCGAGGGAGCGCTGCGCACGCCGCACGACTTCATCGCCCAGGTGCGCCAGCAGGATCCGGCGGCGGGGGCGCGGCTGGAGCGGGATCTGCAGTCGTTCCGCATCCGCCTGGTGGTGAACCAGGCCCGCACGGACGCGGACATGAACGTGGGCACCGCCGTGGTGTCCGCGTGGAAGAAGTTCTTCGGCCTGGAGATGGATGATCTGGGGGCCATTCGTTACGACGACGAGGCGTGGCGCGCGGTGCGCAAGCGCCGGCCCGTGCTCCTGGAGCGGCCCGACTCGCCCGCCGCCCTGAGCCTCCAGCGCATCGCCGGGCGTATCCTGACCATCGACGGTAACGGCAGCGGTTCCTCCACACCATGAAGCCCTTCGAGCAGCAGACCTACTACGAGCTCCTCGAGATCCCCGTCACCGCACCGGAGGCGGAGATCCGCGCGGCCTATGCGCGCGCGATCGAGACGTACTCGCCCGACTCCGTCGCGGTGTACACGCTGGTGGACCCGGGGCAGATCGACGCCCTGCGCGCCCGCCTCACCGAGGCGATGGAGATCCTCACCGAGCCGGACCTGCGCGCCGAGTACGATCGGATGATCGGCGTGAGCTCCGGCGCGAGCGCCGTGGTGACCCTGGCGCCCGCGCTGGCGGCGGCCGCCCAGGCCTCCTCGCCCCAGGACTCGGCCCCATCCAAGTCCTCCTCCAAAGCCCCCGCGAGCGCGCCGGCTTCCGCTCCCGCGGCGACGCCTCCCTCGAGCGAGGCGCGCGCTGAGTCGGTTCCTACGGCCGCGGCGCCGGTGCCTGCTCCAGCGCCTGCCGCGCCCGAGCCGTCTGCTCCGGCGGTGGCTGCTGCCGCGCCCGAGGCTCCGACCGCTCCCGCTCCAGCGGCTGCGTCCCCGGCGACCGCTCCCACCGTCACCCAGGCGCCGGAACCGGCCGCGCCCCCGCCGGCGGCGGCCCCCACGGCGACTCCCGCGGAGCCCGCCCCCGCCCAGAAGGGCACGGAGGCCGAGCCACCCCCCGCCATGCCCATCGCGCCTCCCGGGCAGTTCGTGCTCCCGGGCGGGGTGACGCCGAGCCAGATCCACGCGGCGTTCCGCAGCTACGCCATCTCCTACGTGCCGGTCCTGGTGCCTGCGCCTTCGCTGTCCACGGGCTCCGCGTTCTTCTCTCCGTTCTCGCCCCCGGCGCAGACGGAGGCGCCTCCGCCCGCGCCGGAGGTGGCTCAGGCGAAGGCTGCCGCGCCATCGGCTCCTGCCGCGCCACCCGCTCCAGAGGCCCCTGCCTCCCAGGCTCCGACGCCTGCCACCGAGCCGGCCGAGGCCGCTCCTCGGACCCCGAGCGTTGCCGCGCCCGTGGCCAGCGCTCCTATCGCCGAGCCTTCCCCGGCCCCCTCGGCTCCTGCCGCCGCGGCGGAGCCCCTGCCCGTCCCGCCCGCGCAGGCGGCCGCCGAGCCTCCGCGCGCTCCGGAGCCCACGCCCCCGCCCGCGCAGGCCGCCCCCGAGCCGTCTGCTCCCGTGGTCGTGCACCACGACGACGACGAGGTCTCCGGCATGCGCGCGCCGATGCCGAAGCCTGGAGAGGGCCCGTCCGCCGCCAGGCCGGCCACTGCGCCGCACGCCCAGCCGGGGCGGCCCGGCAGAACCTTCGTCACGCCTCCGCCGCTGCCTCTGGGAGGCCGCCGTTCCCACCGCCCGTCGCCCACGGAGCCGCCGGCGGCCACGGCCGCTGACGCAGGCAAGGGGAGTGCTCGCCCGGCGCATGCCGCGGGCACGAGCCTGGATGAAGCCCAGCAGCTCGCCCAGGAGTCCGCGATCGCGACGGCCGAGGCCGCGCTCGCCCAGGTGGCGGCGAAGGCGCGCGAGCCCAGGCCCAAGCCCGTCGAGCTGCCGCCCAACACCGAGTTCAACGGCGAGCTGCTGCGGCGGGTGCGCGAGAGCCGCAACCTGTCCCTCGCCCAGCTGGCCGAGCGCACGCGCATCTCCTCCAAGCACCTGGAGAACGTGGAAGCCGACCGCTACGCCGCGCTCCCGGCCACGGTGTACCTGCGCGGCATCCTCATGAACATCGCGCGTGAGCTCGGGCTGGATCCGCTCCGAGTGTCGAGGAGTTATCTGGCCCTGGCCGCGGATCCGAAGAAGAAGTGAGACGCCCACACCTGCGGTGAAGTAGGACGTGGAAGCAATGTTGACTCCCCGCATTGCCGTGCATATGAAAGAAGTGCAATGACAGAAGAAGAAAAGGTCAAAGCGATGCGGCTCGCCCGCGCGATCGCCTCGGATATCTCGCTCTACAACGAGCAGAAGATCATCAAGGGCATCGAGCAGGACAACCTCTTCGAGATCCTGAAGGACGAGCTGGACGAGGGGCGCGAGCTCTACAAGAGCCGCGTGAGCTCCGAGATCTTCACCCGGGCCAACTTCTTCGAGCGGGCCATCAACGACATCGTGCTGCGCTCGAAGGCGCACGTGAAGTCGAAGATTTGGTAGCCGCCGAGGCGCGCGAGCACCGAGCCCCGCCCGAGGCCCGAGGCGAGCGGCTGGATCAGCACCTCGCGCGCACGTTCCCCGATCTCACCCGCTCCCGCATCCAGGGGCTGATCGAAGCCGGCCACGTGCTGGCGGACGGTCGCCCCGCGAAGGCGGCGCTGCGCCTGCGGGGTGGGGAGCTGCTCTGCGTGCACATCCCCGCGCCCGTGGCGGCCGTGCCGCTGGCGGAGGAGCTGCCGCTGGAGGTGCTGCACGAGGATCGGGACCTGGTGGTGGTGAACAAGGCGGCGGGCATGGTGGTGCACCCGGGAGCGGGGCACGCGTCCGGGACGCTGGTGAACGCGCTGCTGCACCGGGTGAAGGATCTCGCCGGAGTGGGCGGAGAGCTGCGCCCGGGGATCGTCCACCGCCTGGACAAGGACACGACGGGGTGCCTCGTCGTGGCGAAGAACGAGAAGACGCTCGTCGCGCTGCAGAAGGCCTTCAAGACGCGCGCGGTGGAGAAGACGTACCTGGCGCTGGTGCACGGGCACCCGAAGCCGGAGGGGCGCATCGAGACGCTGTACGGGCGGCACCCGGTGCACCGGCAGAAGTTCACGGGCAAGGTGAAGGAGGGCAAGCCGGCCATCACGGTGTTCCGGACGCGGGAGCTCTTCGAGGGCGCGGCGCTGGTGGAGGTGGATCTGCTGACGGGCCGCACGCACCAGATCCGGGTGCACCTGTCCGAGTCCGGCCACCCGCTGCTGTGCGACGCGCTGTACGGCGCGGGGCGCAAGGCGAAGGGCAGGGTGGCCGAGGCGCAGGAGGCGCTGGGGCGTCAGGCGCTGCACGCGTGGCGGCTGGCCTTCACGCACCCCAGGACGGGCAAGGCGCTGAAGCTGGAGGCGCCCCTGCCCGGGGACTTCGAGTCCGCCATCGCTTGCCTGCGAGGCGCCTGACGAAGCCGGTCAGATCTGCGCCGAGCCGCCATCGGCGAACAGCTCGACGCCGTTGATGAAGCTGCTGTCGTCCGAGGCGAGGAAGGACACCACCTTGGCGATCTCGTCCGGCTGACCCAGCCGCCCCAGGGGAATGGTGGACAGCAGCTGGGCCTTGAGCTGCGCCTTCTGCTCCGGCGTCTTCGCCAGCGAGTCGAGTCCCGGGGTGTCGATCGGCCCGGGGCTGACGACGTTGACGCGGAGCTTTCGCTCCTTCAGCTCGAGGATCCACGAGCGGGCGAAGGATCGCACGGCGGCCTTGGTCGCGGCGTACACGCTGAAGGCCGCGACGCCCTTGATGGAGACGTTCGAGGCATTGAGGATGATCGAGCCGCCCTCGCGCAGCAGCGGGAGCGCCTTCTGCACGGTGAAGACCACCCCCTTCACGTTGCTGTCGAAGGTGGCGTCGAAGTGCTCCTCGGTGATGTCGCTCAGCGGGAGGAACTCGCCGCCGCCGGCGTTGGTGAAGAGGATGTCGATGTGCCCGGCCTCCCGCTTCACCGTGGCGTACAGCCGGTCCAGATCGGCGAGCTTGGAGGTGTCGCCCTGCACGCCGATGGCGTTCTTTCCAATCCGCTTCACCGCCGCGTCCAGCTCGCCCTGACGCCGGCCCGTGATGAACACCCGCGCTCCCTCGTTGGCCAGGCGCTGTGCCGCGGCGAAGCCGATGCCCGAGGTACCACCCGTGACGACAGCCACCTTCCCTTGGTGCTTGCTCATGACCTTCCGTCCTTTCGACCGCCGAGCCCGGCTTGCCTTCGCTTCCGCCCGGCTCTACATCTATTGATGACGGTCACCATCATTGGTTGCGGCTCTTTAATGATGACCGTCATTTTAGTTGTCAACCGAACCTGCTCCGCTCTCGGGCGGAAGGAGGAGGAACGATGCGACTCACCCAGGAGCAGGCGGCGGAGAACCGCCGGAAGATCCTCGAGACCGCGGGGCGGCTCTTTCGGGAGCGCGGGTTCGATGGAGTGGGGGTCGCGGACCTGATGAAGGCCGCGGGCTTCACGCACGGGGGCTTCTACAACCACTTCCCGTCCAAGCAGGCGCTGGCCGCGGAGGCCTGCTCGGGAGCCTTCGAGCGATCGGCCTCGAAGCTGGCGTGTGAGCTCGAGCAGGCACCGGCCCGCGCCTGGAGGGACTTCCTGGAGCACTACCTCTCACCCGAGCACCGCGATGATCCCGGGCAGGGGTGTACCCTTGCCGCGCTGGCGGCCGACGCGGGGCGGCAGGGCAAGGAGGTCCAGGAGAGCTTCTCCGAGGGGCTCGAGAAGGTCTTCGCGCTGGCCCAGGAGCACCTGTCCACGGCGGCTCCCGACAAGCGCAAGGGGACGGAGGCCTCGACGCGCGAGCGCGCCATCCAGATGATGAGCGAGGTGGTGGGCGCGGTGGTACTGGCCCGCGCGGTGGCCGAGGCCGACCCGGAGCTCTCCGACGAGATCCTCGAGGCGAGCCGGCGCAAGTTCCTCAAATGAGGGGGAAATCTCGCCCGGCCGCTCCCGGATTTGACCCCCAGTATCGCCGAACCAACGCGGCGTGTCATGATGATCCCCGCAGCCGTGATGCGGAGGATCTCGATGAGAAGGATGCTCGTCCCGGGGCTGTTCGACGACTATGCCGTCGCGCCCGGGACCTTCGATGAGCTGTTCGAGGCCAGTGGTACCGCCCGCTCCCACTTCCTCCGCATGTTCGCCATGCTGGCGGGGCGCAGCGCCGAGGAGTTCGCCCGCATCCAGGCGCTGGCCGAGCGGGCCCTGCTGAACCAGGGCGTCACCTTCTCGGTGTACTCGGACTCGCGGGGCACCGAGAAGATCTTCCCCTTCTGCCTCATCCCCCGCATCGTCTCGAGCGTGGACTGGATGCGTCTGGAGCGCGGGCTGGAGCAGCGCACCCGGGCGCTGGGCCTCTTCCTGGATGACGTCTACGGCCCGCAGCGGATGCTCGCGGAGCGGCCCGAGCTGCGAGACATCGTCCTGGGCACGAAGCTGTACCTGCCCCAGCTGCGCCACGTGCGGCCCCCAGGCGGCGTGCGCATCCACGTGGCGGGCATCGATCTCATCCGGGACGAGCGCGGCACCTTCCGGGTGCTCGAGGACAACCTGCGCACCCCGTCGGGTGTCTCCTACGTGATGGAGAACCGCATCATCTCCAAGCGGGTGATGCCGGAGATCTTCGAGCAGGCGCGGATCCGCCAGGTGGACCACTACCCCGCGCGGCTGGCGGAGACGCTGCGCGCCGTCTCGCCCGAGGATCCCGAGCACTCCACGCTGGTGGTGCTCACGCCCGGGCCCTACAACTCCGCCTACTTCGAGCACTCGTTCCTGGCGCGCACCATGGGCGTGGAGCTGGTGCAGCCGGCCGATCTCTTCGTGGAGCGCGATCAGGTGTTCGTGCGCACCACCCGGGGGCCGCGCCGCGTGCACGTCATCTACCGGCGCATCGATGACGCCTTCCTGGATCCCGAGGCCTTCCGCCCGGACAGCCTGCTGGGCGTGCGCGGGCTGATGCGGGCGTACGCCGCGGGCAACGTGGCGCTGGCCAACGCGCCGGGCAACGGGGTGGCGGACGACAAGGCCGTGTACGCCTTCGTGCCGGAGATGATCCGCTTCTACCTCTCCGAGGAGCCGCTGCTGGAGCAGGTGCCCACCTACGTCTGCGCGCGCAGGCAGGAGCGCGACTACGTGGTGGATCACCTGGAGCAACTGGTGGTGAAGGCGGTGGACGAGGCCGGTGGCTACGGGATGCTGATGGGCCCGCAGTCCACGCCCGAGGCGCGCGAGGAGTTCCGCGCCCGCATCCTCGCCGAGCCGCGCAAGTACGTGGCCCAGCCGCGTGTGGAGCTGTCCACCTGTCCCACGTGGGACGCGGGGAAGGGCAGGGTGGCGCCGCGCCGGGTGGATCTGCGGCCCTACATCCTCACCGGGCCGCAGGGCCCGTGGGTGCTCCCCGGCGGGCTGAGCCGGGTGGCGCTGCGCGAGGGCTCATACGTCGTGAACTCCAGCCAGGGGGGTGGCTCGAAGGACACCTGGGTGCAGCGGGAGGTCGCATGATCGCGCGAGTGGCGGAGCTTTGCTTCTGGCTCGGGCGCTACCTGGAGCGCGCCGAGAGCACGGCCCGGGTGCTCCAGGTGACGGGGACGCTGGCGCTGGATGCGGGGCTGGCCCCCGAGCAGTGCTGGCGGCCGGTGCTGGCCGTCTTCGGCGAGCGGCTGCGCTTCGCCTCGCGAGGCGCCAGCGCGGCCGAGGACGACGGCGAGCAGGTCCAGCGCTTCATGGTCTGGGATGAGGACAACCCCTCCAGCATCCAGGCCTCGGTGGCCGCGGCCCGGGAGAACGCGCGCGCCATCCGCGAGGTGGTGAGCATCGAGTGCTGGGAGGTCATCAACGAGCTGTTCCTGTGGATGCGCGGCGAGGAGGCGAAGGAGGAGTACGCCCACCACCGCTACGGCTTCTACCGGCACGTCCGCCGCTCGGTGCAGCTGTGCCTGGGGCTGTTGCGCAGCACCATGCTGCACGACACGCCCCTGGACTTCATCTGGACGGGCGTGCTGCTGGAGCGGGCGGGGCAGACGGCGCGCGTGCTGGATGTGCACCACCACGCCTTCTCGCAGCTTCCGAGCGGCCACCAGGTGGTGGAGACGTCGCTCTGGCTCTCGCTGCTGCGGGCGTGCTCGGGCTTCGAGCCCTTCATGAAGCGCCACCAGGGCCGCGTCACGGGCAACGCGGTGGCGGCGTTCCTGCTCTTCGAGCAGGAGTTCCCGCGCTCGCTGCGCTACTGCCTGAAGTCGGCCCACAAGTACCTGATCGAGTTCCACCCGCCTGGCACGCAGGGGCTGCCCGGCGCCGAGACGGTGGCCCTGAGCACGCGGCTGCTGGAGCGGCTCCAGCCGACGGCGCTCTCGGCTCCCGGAGCCACCGTGCACGGGCTGCTCACACAGGTGGTCGAGGACACCGGCGCGCTCTGTGACATTCTGGCCGCTGAGTTCTTCGGGGCGGCAAGAGCGCTGGGCTCACAGGCGATGGCCCAGTAGAGTCCCGCGGCCATGCCCAACCTCCTCGCCATGTCCTTCGAGGGAGAGCTCGCGCCCAGCCTGGACCTGCGGTGCCTGGCTCCCGGCAACAAGCCTCCGGACGGCTGGGGCGTGGGCTACTACCCGGGCAGCGAGCCCGCCGCGGCGGTGCTCAAGGAGCCTCGGCCGCCTCCGGGGGGCAGCATCCGCAGCGAGCTGGTGAAGGCCTGGGAGCACCTGGAGTCCTCCCTGCTCCTGCTGCACATCCGCACGGCGAGCTGGGGCGCCATCACCGACGCCAACACCCAGCCGTTCTGCCGCAGCTACGCGGGGCGGGACTGGCTGTTCGGACACAGCGGCACCCTGCGTCAGGCCGTGCAGCTGCCCGTGGACCCGGCCTTCGAGCCGGTGGGCTCCAGCGACTCGGAGAGCGTCTTCTGCGCGCTGCTGAGCTGGATCCAGGCCTCTGGCTGGAAGCGGCTGGGAGACGTGGATCTGGAGCGCCTGCGGGCCTGGCTCGAGGAGATGAACGGCCTGGGGCCGCTCACCGTGGTCTTCACGGACGGACACGATCTCTGCATCTACGCGGACCGGGAGCAGTCCACGAAGGCGTGGATGTGGCGGGTGGCGCCGCCCTACGAGCGGCTGGTCATCGGCGATGACGACGTCGAGGTGGACCTGACGAAGCGCGGGGCCAAGAGCCGCAAGGGCGTCATCTTCAGCACCCAGCCCATCGAGTCCCGCACGGCGGAGGTGAAGGCGAACTGGACGCCCATCGTCCCCGGAGGGCTGGTGATGGTGCGGCAGGGCGCCATCCGCGCCGAGGTGCTGCCGCCTGGCGTGAAGCGCGAGCCGGGTAAGGACACCAGCACCGCCGCCGAGCTGGCCGCGCGCGGCACCCTGAGGCGGCCTCCCGTCGCGCCGGTGCGAGTCATGGACGTGCGGCACCGCACGGTCTACCGCTACGAGCGGCCCGTGGAGCGCAGCGCCCACGTGCTTCGGCTGACGCCGGTGCATGACCGGCTGCAGAGCCTGCGCTCGCACGAGCTGCGGATGTCGCCGGGGGTGCTGCAGAGCGAGTACGAGGACGTCTTCGGCAACCATGTGCGCAAGGCGCTCATCGAGACGCCCTACACGGAGCTGGTCATCGAGGCGAACTCGCGGGTGGAGCTGCGGGACACGGATCCGCTCGGCCACCGCGCGCCCCACATCCGCACGACGTTCCCGGTGCTGTGGATGCCGTCGCAGCAGGTGATGCTCCAGCCGTACCTCCAGCCGCCGCCGCTGCCGGACAGCGAGCTGGAGGAGCTGCTCGAGTACGCGATGAGCTTCGCGCGCCGCAACGACTTCGATCTGCTGGACACGCTGCTGGACCTCAACTTCAGCATCTACAAGGAGTACCAGTACATCCAGGGGGTGACGCACCTGAACACGTCGGCGTTCGAGGTGTACTCGGCGCGGCGCGGCGTGTGCCAGGACTTCACCAACCTGTTCCTGTGCCTGGCGCGGCTGCTGGGGCTGCCGGCGCGCTACACCTGCGGCTACATCTATACGGGCCCCAAGCACGCCAACACGCAGCAGGCGGAGGCCTCGCACGCGTGGGCGCAGGTGTACCTGCCCGAGCGAGGCTGGAGGGGCTTCGATCCCACCAACGGCGTGCTCACGCAGACGAACCACGTGCGCGTGGCCACGGGGCGGACGCACCGGGACGCGACGCCCACCTCGGGCACCATCTACGTGGGCGGCAGCATCGAGCGGCTCGAGGTCACGGTCGTCTGCGAGCCCGTCGAGTAGCCGTCGCGCGAGGTGCTCCAGGATGGAGCAACCTGGCTCAGTCTGGAGCAGGCGAGAGATCCAAACTGGGCGGGAATTCCTCCGTTTTCGAGCGGCTCCCGTCTGAAACGGCGTGGGCACGCGGCTGGCATTGAGGGGCGGTGAACTCTCACCGAGCAGGTATCCCTGTGCCCCCCCTCGAACAACAGCAGCGAAGCCATCCAGCGCATCTCCCTGAAGAACCGCGAGTACGCTTACATCGAGGACGCGAACCGCGGCGTCGTGCTGGTGGAGATCGGCCCCAAGGTCCTGACGCTGGAGGCCCACCTCACGCTCGTGACCAAGAGCCGGATGATCGAGCTGGGCACGGGCAGCTGGTGCGTCGTGCGCAACCCGGTGGTGCGCGAGGGTGGCAAGGTGTCGCTCGACGACTTCGGCCAGGCCCGCATCGCCGTGGGCGATCGCGAGGTCCGCGTCGGTCCCCAGGTGTTCCCGCTCTACCCGGGCGAGGAGCTGGAGGGAGAGATCACCCCCGAGTACGTGCTCGGCGTCTACGACGCGCTGCGCCTGCGGGCCCTCACGGCCTTCAGCGATGAGCGGGCTCCGGGTGGGCCGCGCACGCGCGAGGCCGGTGACGAGTGGCTGGTCCGAGGGCCCGGACGCTACGTGCCCAGCGCGGCGGTGATCGTCGTCTCCGCGGAGAAGGCGCGCGTCCTCAAGGAGACGGAGTACTGCGTCGTGCTGAACCCGGTGGACCGGACCACGGGGAAGATCCAGGAGGGCCGCCGCAAGGTCATCTCCGGCCCGGACGTCTTCTTCCTGGAGCCGGGCGAGGCGCTGGAGGGAGACGTCCGCCGCAAGCACGTGCTGTCCGAGATGCAGGGGCTCAAGCTCCAGGCGCTCGATGACTTCTCCGAGACGGAGGAGGGCGGGGAGCTTCGGACGCGCAAGGCGGGTGACACCTGGATCGTCCGGGGCCCGCGGACCTACGTGCCCAACGAGCGGGTGCTGATCCACAAGGAGATCGTCGCGCTCTCGCTGGGGCAGGGCGAGGGCCTGTACGTGAGGGATCTGCGCTCCGGCAAGGTGTCGCTGGTCCAGGGCCCGTGCCAGTTCATGCCCGAGGCCCACCAGGAGCTGCACGAGAAGCGGCTCTCTGCCGACGCCGAGGCGCTGCTGGGGCTGGCTCCGGCGCAGCAGGGCGCGCACCTGGCCGCCGTGGATGGGAAGGACGCCAAGGCGCCACGCCCGGCAGCCGCGTCCGCGGAGCGGATCGACCGCACGCGAGCCATCGTCCTGCGCATCGAGGACAACACGGCGGTGCTGATCAACGACTTCGAGACCAACCACGCCCGGGTGGAGTTCGGCCCGGCGAAGGTGATGCTGCGCCCGTACGAGGACGTGACGGTGCTGGATCTGTCCGGCGGGACGCCCAAGCGCCCCAGGCAGCTCAAGGTGCTCATGCTGCGGCTGGGGCCGGACTTCGCCACGGACTTGTTCGAGGTGGCGACGAGGGATCACGCCCGGCTGCGCATCAAGCTCTCGTACAAGTGGCAGTTCGACGTGGAGGGGGACTCGGAGAAGGACAAGGCCATCTTCCGGGTGAACGACTTCATCGGGTACGTGTGCGAGAACCTCGCGTCGCGCATCCGCCAGGTGGCGGCGGAGAACGACTTCGAGACGTTCCACAAGAACGCGAGCGTGCTCATCCGCCGGGCCATCTTCGGCGTGGATGAGGCCGGCAAGGCGCGCAAGGATCGGCTGTTCTCCGAGAACCAGCTGCGCATCATCGACATCGACATCAAGGACATCGCTCCGGTCGATGACAAGACGGCGCTCAAGCTGCGCGAGGCCATCGACACGAACATCCAGATCCAGCTGGATGCCTCGAAGCAGGAGGCGCAGGCGTCGGCGGAGCTCAAGCGCATCCGGAGCGAGGAGGAGAAGCAGCTGGCGGACATCTCCAGCCACCGGAAGTCGGAGGCCGAGCGGCAGTCGCTCATCGAGCTGCAGAACAAGAACCACCAGCTGGCCACGCTGAGCCACGCCAAGGTGGAGGCGGAGGCGCAGCTCGAGAAGGCTCGGGTGGAGAGCGAGGAGGCGCTGGCCCGCGCGGAGGCAGAGGCCCGGGCGTCCCGCATCCGCACCGAGGCGGAGCTGGAGCGCGAGCGGCTGATGAGCGAGGTGGCGCTGGAGCGGCAGAAGCGGATGAACGATCTCGAGGTGGACCGGCAGGCGCGGCTCGCCGCGGTGGAGGCCGATCAGTTCCGCAAGCGAGTGGAGGCGCTCGGGGGCGGAGAGAACTTCGTCAAGGCGGTGGCGGCCCAGGCGCAGGCGGCGGTCGTCGGCGGGCTGGACAAGGTGGTGTTCCTGCCCACTGGCTCCAACCTCAACCTCTTCGACTCCATGCAGGGGCTGCTGGGGCCTGGGAGCCGCAACGCCCTCGCGGCGGACAAGGGCGCCGGCGGTACGAACTGAGGCCAGGGGCGGGGCGAAGCCATCCTCATTCCATTGGACAGAAGCGCCGCCGGCGACTTGATGGGGCGTGCGCATTCGTTCGTAGGATGGCTTCGCCATGGCCATCGCAGAAGTCCACGTACGCATCGGGAAGCTGCTCGCCGCCATCGACGAGCTGCTGGAGACGTCCTCCACCGACATCCGGCTGATCGAGCGGGTGGTCGATCTGGCTCGCTGGTCGAAGCTCTACATCGACCTGGAGCTGGCCTATAAGCCCTACCGGGACGTCCGGGATGCCGAGTGGACGACGCGGAAGTTCACCACGGAGGAGAGTGCGCGAAAGCTCCTCGTGGAGTTCCGCGACACGCTTCGCGACGTGGAGGCGTCGACGACCGGCCACGTCGAGCAGCGCAACCTGCGAGCGCGAGTCGAGGGCGTGCTGAACGTCACGCAGGAGTGGTGGAAGCAGTCGGCCGAGAAGAAGCAGGGGAGCGCTACCGGGGCAGGCGGGACTCGACCTGCTTGAGGTGGCGCTGTGCCTGGGTGAGAGCCTTCTCCGTGGCCTGGGCCTGCTGCTCCACGCGCGAGACCTCCTCCGCCTGGGCGCGTTCAGCCTCCACAGCCGCCGCCAGCGTCTCGCGAGCCTGACGGGCCTGCTCCTCCGCGGTCTCGAGCGCCTCACGGGCGCGCCGAGCTCGGGCCTCCGCGGCTTCGAGGGCACCGCGTGCGTAGCGGCTCTTCGCCTCCGCGGTCCTGAGCACGGCCTTCGTGCGCACCACCTCCTGGCGTGAGAGCCGCTCGGCTCGCTGGGCCTCCGCTGCCTGCTGTCTGGCGTCCCGCCGGAGCTGTCGGAGCTCCACCTCGCGCTCGCGGCGCGTCTCGGCCCTGGCCTCGTCACGGAGCTGGCGCTTGGAGGGGCGGGGCGGAGATGCCGGCCGCTTCGGTGGTGGCGGCGGACGCGCTGGGGCTTTCTCCTCGCGAACACGAGGCGTCCAGGGGCCATGCAGCACCTTGCCGCCGGCGGGAGTCGAAGGCTCCACGGACTTCGCCGGGCGCTGACTCGGGGGCGGCTTTGCGGGTCTGCGAGGGGCGCGCTCCGGCAGCGGGCCGACGAGCTCCAGGGCCGAGAAATCCCCGAACCCTCCCGAGCTTCGCAGCGGCCGCGTCAACATGCCCTGAGTCAGCATGGTTCGCTCCTCTTCCGAGCCGAGGGAGGCGGTGCGCAGCGTCTCGTCGACCTGGCGGATGAGCTCGCCCGAGGGTGGGCGGCCCGTGGCGGCCAGCGAGTCGTTGACGTCCTTCATCAAGGCATCGAGTGCCCGCTGGAAGGCGCGGTTGGCCTCCTTGAGCGGCTCCGCCGCCAGCCCGGACATGGCCCGGCGCTGAGCCTTCTCGAGGTCACGGGCGGCGGAGAGGAGCTCCTCGATGTGATCCGGGTGCTGGTGGGCCAGCTGATTGACGACCCAGGCGGTGACGACGGGGCGCTTGAGCTTGCGAATGGCCTGCGCGTCCTTGGATTGACCCTTTGACGCGAGTTCCTTGGCGAGAGCGTCGCGGGCCCGGGTGAAGTCCGAGAGGGGCAGGGCGTAGAGCTCCCGCTGCCGAGCCAGGAGTTCGGCTCCGTTACTCCCCCGCTTGCCCCCCGATCGAGGGGGCGCTTTCGAGTGAGAAGCCACCGCTCAAGGTGCGATCCAGCACTCCAGGATGGCAAGTCGCCCACCTGACCCGTTTGGGGGAAGGGAGGTGCCCGTGTCGGGCGAGAGCGCCATCAACTGGTATGCTTGTCATACCAGTTGGGAACCAGTTCGACCGACTACCCGTCCTGGGCCTGCTGGGCCTTGATGGCGCGCAGCAACTCCTCGTCGGAGAGGGACTTACCCGTGGGTCAGACGCCGGCCAGCGACACGTTCTGCTGGCGCTTCGAGAGCACCTTCACCGGCTGGATCGCCATCACGCGCATGAACACCTGGAGCAGCTCCGGGTCGAACTTGTTGCGCATCTCCGTCCACATCAGCATCAGCGCCACCTCGGGCCCGTACGCGTCCCGATACGGCCGCTTGCTCGTCAGCGCGTCGAACGCGTCGCAGATCGCGATGATCTTCGCGAACACCCCCAGGTTCGTCTTGGGGATGATCATCTGGATGTTGCCTCGCGAGTCCCGCACCGCCGTCCCGAAGTCCGCCTTGTGCTCGAACGTCGTCACCACCCGCAGCAGCGTCGAGCGCGAGAAGCCCTTCTCCATCAGGATGTTGCGCACCGAGATCAGCGGCGCCTTCTGGATCTGCGCCTTCTCCTCCGGCGTCAGCGCTCCGCGCTTCGTCGCCAGCTCCTCCGGCAGCGTCGTCATCCCCGCGTCGTGGAACAGCGCGATGTACCCCAGGTCCCGCAGCTGCGGCTTCGTCAGTCCCAGCTCCGCGCCGAACACGATGCTCATCAGCGCCACGTTCACCTGATGGAAGACCAGGTACTCCGCCTCGCGCTTCGTCGTGGTCATCCCCAGGAAGTGCGTCCGCTGGTCGAAGGAGATGTCCACCAGATCCTGCACGATGCGCAGCGCCTTGGACGAGTTCATCGGCTTGCCGGCCCGCACCGACTCCAGGTACTTCTGCAGGAAGAACACCGCGCGCGCGTACACCGTCATCGCGTACTTCTTCCGGTCCACCTTCTGGTCGTCCGGGTTCTCGAGCCGGTCGGCTTCCTTGTTCAGCCGCTCGCGCAGCTTGGAGAACTTGGCGACCTTCATGTTCAGCAGCTTCCGGTTCGCCAGCCCCTCCTCCTCCACCTGCTGCGTCTGCTCCTTGCTGAAGATCCACACGAAGTTCTTCAGCTCCGGCAGGGTGATGGGCTTGGTGACGGTGATGCCGCCCACGTCCTTGGCCCGCATCTCCGTCAGCAGGTAGCGCTGGTTCTCGATGGAGTTCAGGTCCACCTTCACCAGCATGTTGTTCAGGTAGAAGGAGTCCTTCACCCCCACCAGTTCCAGCCGCCCCTCCTTGGAGATGATCTGGTTGATGATGTCCTGCAGCTGCACCAGCGGCTTCTCGAACACGGCGTTGTCCGGATCGTACATCTTCACGGACCGCACCAGCATGTAGAGCCCGGACACCATGCCGCGCGCCAGCGACTGCAGCTTCTCCGAGTGGGCGCGGCCGTACTCGCCGATGTTCTCGCTCTGGCCCTGGGTGATCTTCAGGTTCTCGGCCATGACTTCATGCCTCCTCGGCGGCGCCGGCGTCTCCGAACAGCGCCTTCTTCGTCTGGTACATCGCCTTGCGCGCCGCGGTGAGCACCTCCGTCGGCTGCGACTTGTCCTCCACCACGCCCTGCAGCACCTTGTACGAGTGGATGTTGCTCGCCGCCGCCAGCCCCTGGATGGCCAGCAGCTTGTCGTCCATCACCTTCTTCTTGTTCAGCAGTGACGGCTTCACCGACAGCAGCTGCGTCATCCACGTCAGCGCGTTGGGCGTCGCCGTGGAGCCCAGCGCCGCGTAGAACGCCATGCGCTCGTCCGGCGTCTTCTTCTCGAAGTTGGAGCTGTCCTTGATGATGCGCAGCAGGTCCAGGTACGCCTTGTCGTGATCGAACTCCGGCAGCAGCTTCGCCGCCTGCATCCGCACCTGCGAGATGGGATCGTTGAGCAGGTCCGAGATCAGCTTGCGCGCCTCGTTGGTGTGGCCCCGGGCGACGATGTTCATCACCTCCAGCTTCACCACCAGGTTCTTCCCCTTGAGCACCTGCCCGAACATCTTCAGCCGGTCCGGGTGCTGGCACTTCTCCAGGATGTAGACCATGTCGCGCACCGTCTGCGGCCGGTCCGACTGCAGCCGGATGACGAACGGATCCGGCCGGTTCTTGGCGAACCCCGCCAGCACGTCGCACAGGAGCACCCGGTTCTCCTGCACCTCGATCGTCTCCAGCACCGTGAGCAGGGGGATGATGGCCGGCTCGTCCAGCACCTGGAGGTAGCGGGTGATGTCCGCCGCGTTCCTCGCCTTGGCGTACTTGAGCGACTCGCCCATCCGGATCAGCCGCTGCTCATCGCCCATCTTCTGCACGAAGTAGGAGAGCAGCCGCGCGATGGGGTTGCCCTCCGCGTCCTCGCGCTGGGACAGGGCGCGCAGCTTGAGCACCATCTGGTTGATGGTGCCGTAGTCGTCCTGGATGAGCATGGCGTCCAGCAGCTGGACGAAGATCTCCTCCAGCAGCCCCACGTCCTCCACGCCGCCTTCCACCACCTGGAAGATGGCGCTCACCAGCTTGGGGAAGAGGCGCGCTCCCTCCTCCTCCTCGATCTCCTTCTGGATGCGGGCCTTCAGCGTGTCCGAGGCGTAGGTGCCTCCCACCACGACGCCGCGGATCTGCTCCACGCCTTCCATCTGCGCGTCGAGATCCTCCGTCGACACGCGCGCGAAGCGCAGGTAGTCCTCCGAGTTCGTCTTCAGGCGGGCGTAGAGGTAGCCCACCACCTTGTCCACCTCGACCTGCACCTCCTCCGCGGAGGCGCCGTCCATGGAGAAGCCCTCCACCACCACGTACTCCACGTGCTCCATGCCCGCCTTCCACAATTGGGCGAGCACGTCGTCCGCGCCGCGCTCCGGCTCCGAGAGCGCGATCAGCGTGAAGGTGACCAGCTCCTCCAGCGTCATCCCCGGCCGGAAGATCAGCTGGCGGATGCCGTCGCGGAAGAACTTGTAGGGCAGCGGGGTGGACTCGGAGAACAGCGGCTCGCCGTGCAGCAGGAAGTTCTGCTGCTCGATCTTCAAGGACAGCGGGCCATGCTTCTGCGTGTACTCGCCAATGGCCTCCAGCGCCCGGCCGAGGAACTCCGGGAACTTCGCCTCGTTGTGGCGGTACATCCCGATCTGCTTGATGCCTTTGAGGAGCTGGAACGTGAAGTTCCGTGCAAGGTCCACCTTCTCGCGTATCACTGGATCCGCGGAAGACTCCTGTGTTGTCTCCTTGGCGTTCTGGGGCGAGGCCATGCGTCCTGGACGGTCCGAGCAGAGGGTGGGGGGAACCCCAGTCTACTCTCTCGGACGTCTCAGGAGAGTCCTGTAACCAAAGAACTACCCGCAGGCCATGTAGGGCGAGGGCCTACCCATCGTGAGGGCCCTCGCCGAGCAGGCGACTACTGGGCGGCGGCGGTGGTCTCGGGATCCACCTCGGCCATGAGCGCGGCCAGCTCCGCCTTGAGCTTGTCCTTGGCGCGGATCTCCAGCTGGCGGGCGCGCTCGCGCGAGAAGCCGAAGTGCTCGCCCAGCTCCTTGAGCGTCATGGGGCGCTCGTTCATGACTCGCTGCTCGATGATGAAGCGCTCGCGCGGATCCAGCCGCATGAGGGCGGTGCGCACGCGGGTGTTGATGAGGCCCGCCTCCTCCTTGTCGGCGAACTCGTCGTCCTGCGGAGCGGAGGCGCTCACCACGAAGTCCACGTGGCTGTTGCCGCCGTCCTCGCCCATGGGGGCGTCCAGGGACAGGTCCCGCCCGCCCATGCGCTGCTCCATCTCGCGCACCTCGCCGGGCTTCACGTGGAGCTTCTTGGCGATGTCATCCACGTTGACGATGGCGCCGTCCGGCGTGCCGAACTTCTCCAGCTCGCGGCGCGTGCGCGCCAGACTGAAGAACAGCTTGCGCTGGGCCTGCGTGGTGCCGAGCTTCACCAGCGACCACGACTTGAGGATGTAGTTCTGGATGTAGGCGCGGATCCACCACACCGCGTAGGAGATGAGCCGGATGCCCTTGTCGGGGTCGAACTTCTGCACGGCCTTCATCAGGCCGATGTTCCCCTCCTGGATGAGATCGCTCATCTTGATGCCGTAGGAGCGGTACTCGTAGGCCACCTTCACGACGAAGCGCAGGTTGGAAGTCACCAACCGGTGGCCCGCGGACAGGTCGCCCTTGATGAACTTCCGGGCCAGCGTCTGCTCCTCCTCCACGGAGAGCAGGGCGTACTGGTTGATCTCCGAGAGGTACATCGCCAGGGAGCCGGAGTTGGACGACTGCTCGTGGGTGTTCTGCATGGTTGATTTCTCCCGACGTGGGGCCTCTGAGGGCCGGTGGAGTGGGTTGGCACCGCTTGACGACCGCACGCTCCATGCCATGAGCAACCGCGGTGCCAGCCTCGTTTGCGAAAAATCCCCAGGAAGAGCGGGGGGTTGACTCGGAGCCTGCGCGGACCGGATTGACAGGGTGGAAACCGTTACAGGCCACCGCCGGAAACCCCGGTCCACTCGGGCTGTAGAACTTGCGCCATTTTCAGCCAGGCACCTCCAAGCCCAGGGGATGAGATGGTGCGTGCGTCCCTGCTTTCCAACCCTGTAACGGGGTGGGCTTGTGTCGTCCGGAGTCGTTTACGTGCTCGAACGCTCGAGGGCCGAGCGGGCGGCTCAGGAGGCGCTGCGCTGGGAGCCCGCTCCCGAGGACGGAGCGGGGGCACGGCGCGCCTCGAGGTAGCGGCGCAGGGGCGTGAGCAGGCGCTCCGCCTCGCCGGCCTCGAGGGGGCGCTGGCCAAAGCGGGCCTCCAGGTAGCGGCGGGTGACGGGCGCCAGGGGCTCGGCCAGGGAGTGGTGCTCGCGGACGAGGCGGGCGGTGAGGTCCTCCAGCGTCTCGCCCTCATGGGGGCGCACGCCGGCCTCGCGCAGCATGCGCTCCACCGTGTCCACCAGCCGGGTGGCCGTGTGGGGCCTGGGCGCGGACAGCCGCGCCGCGAGGAAGCGCCACGTGCCGTAGGTGACGAGGCCCGCCAGCAGCGCCACGCCCCAGACGCGCGCCGGCGGCAGCCGGGTGGAGGAGCGGCCCGAGTCTCGCGGCGGGCGGATGAACCTCTGCGCCACATCCATCTGGTCTCGCAGGGAGAAGTCGACGACGGCGGAGCGCCAGTGCGACTCGAGCGTCTCGTACAGGCCGGTGAGGAGCTGGAGCGCGGCCATGGACTGGCTGGCCCGGTTGCCCGGAGGCGTCGCGTCCACGGTGACGAAGCCCCGGTCCGGCACCAGCACGTGCGTCCAGGCGTGGGCGTCTCCGGCCCGGAGGATGTAGTCCTCGTCCGAGCGCTCTCCGCCGAAGAAGCCCGAGGCCAGGCGCGCCGAGAAGCCCTGGGTGCGCAGCATGAGGGTGAGCGCGGTGGCGAAGTGCTCGCAGTGGCCCGCCTTGCGCACGAAGAGGAAGTCGGCGAGCGGATCCTCCACGTCCCCCTGCAGCTCCAGGGTGTACGCGTACTCGCGCTGCAGCCAGCTGGAGAGCTTGCGCGCGGCGGCCAGCGGCTCCTTCTCTCCGTCGAGCACCGTGCGGGCCAGCTCCGCCACGCGGGGATCCAGCCGGTCCGGCAGCGCCAGGAGCTGGCCGAGCTCCGCCTCCGTCATCTTCGTGGAGGCGTCCTCCTCCGGCGGAAGGCTGGTGGCCTCGTAGGAGTAGCCCAGGCCGGCATCCACGAAGCGCACCTCTCCGCCGCCCAGCTCCATCAGCGAGGTGCGCCGGTTGCCGCTGGCGGTGTGCGCCACCGCGTTGCCCATGCGCGTGGGCGTCTCCAGCGCCACCAGGGTGCGGGCGCCGTACGCGGGCAGCAGCTCGATGCGCTGGTGGAGCGAGCTCTCCCCACCGGGCCGCAGCGTCACCCGCTGGCGCGAGCGCTTGGGGCCGCCGACGCTCGTCCACTCCTGGCCGTCGAAGGTGTCGTAGGTGCGAGCCACCCAGTACGAGCCGAGCTGATCCACGCCGGGATCCGGGGTGATGTGGGCGCGCAGCACCACGCGCGGGTTGCTCTTGAGCGTGCCGGCGCCGCCCAGCCGCACCGTGTCCGACAGGCCGGTGGTGGCTCCCAGGCCCGGCGAGGCGCGCCGCGCGGCCACGTTCCAGTTGAGGCGCGGGAAGAGGATGAAGAAGGCCACCGCGCCGCTCACCGCGAAGAGCAGGCCCACCGAGAGCGGCCGCACCACCGAGCGCACCGGCAGCGGCTCGCCCTCGGGGACGGCGGCCTCCACCACCGCCAGCCCCATGGAGAGGCTGGCGAAGACGCAGAAGGCCACCAGGAAGACGGCGAAGATCAGCTCGCCGGAGAGCGCCGCGCCGCCCGCCACCATCAGCAGGCCGGCCAGCTGCACCTGGCCATCCGTCCGGGCCTCCGGCGTGGACAGCATCCGGTGGCCGGCGATGAGGCCCGCGAACGAGCACGCGGCCACCACCAGATCCAGCTGCCCCACATACACGGAGAAGCCGAGCAGGCCGGCCATGCCCAGCAGCAGCACCGCGGTGGCCTTCGCGCGCTTGGCGAACACGCGCCAGCCCAGCAGCGCGAACACCAGGGACAGGGCGAAGGCGGCGACCGTCCATACCGGGAGCTGGCCGGACACGACCATGGAGCCGAAGGCCGCTCCGGCGCCGAGATCGCGCAGGGCCAGCCGCAGGCGGGAGGGCGCGCTCATGCCGCCTCCTCCTTCTGGCGCTCCTCGCGCAGCTCCTCGAAGCCCACCCAGGCCAGGGCCCGCAGGATGTTGCGCTCCTGCACATGGCCCGAGGCGGGGCGCAGGCGCTCGGTGGGCGTCTCCAGCCCCACCTCGTGACCGGCCTCGAGCAGCTGGTGGGAGAGGGCGGCCACCTCCTCGCAGCGCCGCTCCAGGGCCGCGTCCTCGAGGCCGGCGTCCACGGAGAGCTGATAGGTGCGGCGCTCCTCGCGCTCGCGCTCCACCTTGATCAGCTTCCCCATGGCGGCGCTCTTGCGCCAGTGCACGCGCCGAGCGTCCTCGGTGGGGCCCAGCTCGCGCAGGCCGGCCACGTCCCCGGTGCCATCGTTGCGGCGCGGGGTGCTCGAGTCGCCGAAGGCGCCCTGGAGCGCCTCCGTGGGCACGTGGCAGGCGTAGCCGCGCCGGGGATAGACGAGCAGGATGCCCTCCAGCTCGAAGACGCGCGTCTTGGCGAAGAGGCCCAGCGGCCACGTGGTGGTGACGCGCACGCCGCTCAGCCGCAGCGGCCCTCGCTGGGGCGTGGTGAGGTCCGCGCGCACCACGTGCTCCACGCCCGAGCGCAGGTAGCCCACGCGCCCCTCGCCCGTGAGCGGCGTGTCCACCTCGGCCAGGGTGAGGGCGAAGGCGTGGCCCTGCTTGCGGGTGATGGCCCAGCGGTAGGCGAAGGGCTCGCCGGCGAAGGCGGACTCGGTGCCCAGGCGGCGCACGCTCAGGTGGCGCAGGCAGCGCTCGGAGAGCACGCCGGACACCACCACCATGGACAGCAGCAGGCCCAGCACCAGGTAGAGCAGGTTGTTGCCCGTGTTGAGCGCGCCCAGCCCCACGCCGAACGTCACCACCAGGTACGTGCGCCCCGTGCGCGTCACCTTCAAGGTGCGCGGAGGGCGCAGCAGGACGCGCAGCCGCGCCCAGGAGGATGAGGCCTTCGCCTTCACCGCGGCGCCGCCACCTTGCGGGAGAGCTCCTCGAGCAGGTGCGAGGCCTCCTCCCGGGCCGCGGCTCCCTGCACGTTGCTGCGCAGCATCAGCCGGTGCGCCAGGCACGGCACCAGCACCGCCCGCACATCCCCCGGCGTCACGAAGTCACGCCCCTCCCACAGGGCATGGGCCCGCGCCGCCGCTCCCACCGCCAGCACCGCGCGGGTGGAGGCGCCACGCTCGATGTCCCCGTGCTCGCGCGTCGCCTTGGCCAGCCGCACCACGTACTCCGCCACGGCCGCGTCCATCCGCAGCTCCGAGGCGAGCCCCCGCAGGCCGAGCAGCTCCTCGGGCCCCGTCACCGGCTCCAGCTCCTCCACCGGCGGCGTCCGCCCGCGGGTGATGAGCAGCCGTGCCTCCACCTCCGGCGACGGGTGGCCCAGCGACAGGCGCATGAGGAAGCGATCCAGCTGCGAGTCCGGCAGCGGGTATGTGCCGGTGAGATCCAGCGGGTTCTGCGTGGCCACCACCGTGAAGGGGGAGGGCAGCGGATGGGTGTTGCCGTCCAGCGACACCTGGCCCTGGGCCATGCCCTCCAGCAGCGCGGACTGGGTGCGCGGCGGAGCGCGGTTGAGCTCGTCGGCCAGCACGAGCTGCCGGAAGATGGGGCCCTGTCGGAAGCTGAACGTCGCGCTGGAGGCGTGGAACACCTGCGCGCCCAGGATATCGGCGGGCATCAGGTCCGCGGTGAACTGGATGCGCGCGAAGCTCAGCCCGCACGAGCGCGCCAGCGCCTCGGCCAGCGTCGTCTTTCCGACACCAGGCACGTCCTCCAGCAGGAGGTGGCCTCCGGCGATCAGGCTGGTGACGGTGAGGCGGGCTTGCGTCTCCTTGCCCTGCACCACGCGCGAGAGGTGGGCGGCGATCCGCTCCAGGATCGAGCGCGCGGAGGAGACAGTGGGTGCGGAGACGAGTGCGCGGGCGGGTTGGTTCATCTGTCCGCGCAGTCTACCCGAGGCGTCCCCTCGGCGGGGCGCCATGCCGGGCAGCGGGGCCTTCAGGCCCGCTCGCTGCCCGGGCGAGCGACTCTCAGGCCAGAATCTCTTCCGGGGTGTAGTAGGCGCGCGGCGCGGAGCCCGTGCTCACCCCGAAATACCGGAACATCCGCTCGTGGTGCCCCGCCAGCCCGCGGAACTGCACCTTCTGGTGCGCCGGCAGGCTCTGGGTCAGCACCCCCACCGCCGTGTCCTTGAACTCGCGCAGGTGGGTGAAGTCCAGCATCACCTCGCGAGGGCCCAGAGCCTCCAGCGAGTGACGCAGCTGCGCCGCCGTGCGCCAGTCCAGCGTCCCCTCGAGCCGGAGGGTGATGCGCCCCGCAAGCTCTTCCTGGTGGATCTGCAGCCCCGCCATCATTGTCATCTCCCCTTGTCGCCGAATCGGTGAGCGTGCCGTCCCACGGACGGACACGGTGCTTGCTGCATTTTCCGGGCCGACCAGGACCCATCGAACCCTTGGAAATTCCAAGGAAGAATCCCGTGCGGCCGGAACAATTCGCGCAAAGCAGGAGATTTTGCAGCCCCCCCCGGAAAGATTTGCGCGAACTGTCCGCAATCCATCGGAAGGGGTGTTGCGCAGCGGTCAGCCCTGGGTCTGGTTCGTCTGCTGCTGAGCACGCAGGGTGAGCTCGCGCTCCTGGCGCTCCTTGAGCTTACGGAACTCGCGGACGACCTTGGTCGGGTAGCCGGCGATGAACTTCTTCCGGACATCGCGCTTGGCGAGGATCTTCTTCGCCATGCCCGGCCCCGCGTTGTAGGCCACCAGGGCGTGCTCCAGCGAGCCGAAGCGCTCGATGAGGTTGGCCAGGTACGCGGTGCCCAGCTCGATGTTGGTCTCCGCGTCGAAGAGGTTGGTGGAGCGGCCCAGCCGGAAGCCGGCCTTGTCCGCCAGGTAGGTGCCCGTGTCCGGCATCACCTGCATCAGCCCCATGGCGCCCACGTGAGACACCGCGTAGTTGTTGAACGAGCTCTCGCAGCGGATGAGCGCGATCACCAGCATGGGGTCCACGTTGTTGCGCTGGGCCTCGCGGATGATGGCCACCGCCACGCGGCGCTGCTGGCGCACCGGCAGCCCCGAGGCCTTCACCGCATCCGTCACGCCCAGGCGCACCGCCTCCTGGTAGTGGGCCTCGTCCTGGTACTCCTGCAGCCGCGTCTGCGCCTCCTTCAGCGCCGCCTCCCGCTCGGCCAGCAGCACGCGCAGCTCCGCGAGCTCCGGCGACTCCACCACCGACCCCTCCGGGAGCTGGAACGGGAAGCTGGGGACCGCCGCCGCCCCCGTCAACAACCCCACCGCCGCTACCGCCACCATCCACCGCCTCATGTTGCAATCCCCCTGCGCCCCGAACTCGCGCCCCTCGACACCTGCGCCGTGCTCAAGCACCCGGCGTGCCAGCGTCCCCAGCGTGTCCCTATGTCATTAAGATCCAGGGAACTCGCGGAGGCATGGAGGGCCGGGAGGGGGCGGGGAAGGGCGGTAGAAATGCCCGGATGTGGAAGGGCTTTACCCACGACGAGGCTGTCGAAAGCACTGGCGCTCCCGTCTCGAGGACTTGCCGTGGCGAGCAAGCCTCCCTAGCTTGGCCGGCATCCGACGGGCGTGTGTGGCCAGGAGGCGGGCGGCGTGTTCTGGACGATGAGCATCATCCTCTTCGTGTTGTGGGCGCTGGGAATGACGACCGGCTCCACGGAGGGACACTGGGTTCACCTGTTGTTGCTCTTCTCGATGGTGGCCCTGACGGTGGCGGTGGCTCAGCGCGGGCGGCGGTTGTCGGCATGAGCGCGACGCAGAGTCTGGAGGTCGAGCTGCCGAGGGACTCCTCCGGGTTCATCCGCCGGCAGTGTCCGAGCTGCCAGCGCATCTTCAAGACGCGGCCCAGCCGCTTCGACGCGCGAGCGCTGCACCGGCGGCTGGTGACGCTCTTTCCCTTCGAGAATCCGCACGAGGGCTACGAGTCGGTGCCCGCGTGGACGTGCTTCTACTGCGGCCACCAGGCCGACGCGGACGAGTGGCTGGTGCGAGAGCACGTGGCCTATCTGGAGTCGCTCGCCCGGGGGCTGGCCAACCACGTGCGCTACGAGCAGCTGGCGCACGTCTCGCGCACGCTGGGGCAGAACCCGCGGCCCACCTTCGTGGCGGTGGCGCCCGAGGCGCTGCCGGAGGGCATGCCGGACGAGCCGGAGGATCTGCGCCCCATCCACCTGGTGTGCTGCAGCGACGAGGTGAAGGCGCTGTGGGACTGGGACGGCCCGTTCTACTGCCCGCGCTGCGGGGCACACCACGGGGGGCTGAGCGGCCGGCAGCAAGTCCACCTGGAGTTCATCCAGGAGTAGACGGGGCCCGGCGGCTCGAAGCAGGCTGTCCGCCGCATGCGGATGGCTCGACTCGGGGTACCGCTCGCCCTGGTGCTCGCCGTGGGCGTGGCGCACGCGCACGACGCGGACATCATCTACGCGCGGGTGCAGCGCTCCCAGGCCAGCGGGCCCGAGGTGCGGGCGGTGCTGACCATGACGGGCAGCACGCTGAGCCTGCTGTTGCCCGCGGACGCGGACGGGAATGGCTCCGTCTCTCAGGCGGATCTGGACGCGCGTCGCCCCGCGCTGGAGGTGGGGCTGTGGGACGCGCTACCGCTCACCGCGGGCGGCGCCCCGTGCACGCGCCAGGAGCACTCGGCGCTGGTGCGCGAGACGTTCGTGGAGCTGCGCGCCGTCTTCCACTGTCCGCCGGGGCCGCTGCGGCAGACGTACACGGTGCTCAGCCTGCTGCCGTCCAACTACCGGGTGGTGCTGGGGGCCTATGGCGAGGGAGGCCAGCTCTTCGCGGATGCCCTCCGGCCGAGCCTGGACATCCCCGAGCCTGGGGCCTCGAGCTCGCGCGGCCTCACCCGGGGCTTCGGCGGCTGGGTCCAGCTGGGCATGAAGCACATCTTCGAGGGCATCGATCACCTGGCCTTCCTGCTGGCGCTCCTGCTGGTGGGCGGGCGCCTGCGGCAGATCCTGGGGATGGTGACGGCCTTCACGGTGGCGCACTCGCTCACGCTGGGCGCCACGGCGCTGGGCTTCATCCTGCTGGACGCGGCGCGGGCCCGCTGGGTGGAGGCCGCCATCGCCGTCTCCATCATCTATGTGGCGGTGGAGAACCTGGTGCGGCGCGATCACCGCCACCGCGCCCTCATCACCTTCCTCTTCGGGCTGGTGCACGGCTTCGGCTTCGCCAGCGTGCTGAGCTCCTACGGCCTGGGAGAGCAGGTGGTGTCCGGCCTGCTCGGCTTCAACCTCGGCGTGGAGGTGGGGCAGGCCCTCATCGTCATGGCCCTGCTGCCGCTCATGCGGCTGATCCAGCGCCGGCCGACGGTCAATCTCTGGACGGTTCGAGTGCTCTCCACCGTCATCCTCTGCTCCGGCGCGTGGTGGTTCGTGGAGCGCGTCGGTTGAATCCCCGCGAACCCATCCCTAACTTGCCGCGAAAGGTCGAAGGTAGGGAGAAGGGGGACGCAGATGGGAGCGAGGCATACTCGCCTGGCGGCCGCACTGGCCGCGGCATGGGAGGCCGAGGTGGTCTCGGCACGGCGCATGACGGCGCTGGCCGAGCGCGTCGGAGATCCGCGTGCGCGGGCGCGTCTGATGGTGCTCGCGGCGTTCTGCCGGGCCCACGCCTCTCGCCTGCTGGCTCGCCTGGCCGCGCTGGGCCGAGGGCCGCTGCCGGTGCCGCCCGAGGACGTGGAGGTGGGCTCGGATCTGGCCCTGGAGCTGCGCAGGGAGGGGGCGTTCGCCCGCACCGCCGCGGCGCGCTATGAGTCCACCGCGGAGATGGCCCGCCAGCACGCGGACCTGTCCTCCGCCTGGGTCTGCGAGCTCAACCGGACCGAGGAGCAGGACCGCTCCCGCGAGCTGCTCTCCCTGGCCGAGGGGACCCTGCCGGCGGTGGGCTTCGGGGACTCGGCGGCCGCCTCTCCGGCCGATTCCTAGGCCTGGGCCCGCACTCCTGCTGACAGGCCACGCGCCTTGGGCGTAGAAATGCGCCCATGGCGAAGGCAGAGAGCTACGACGATCTCATCTTCCAGCTGGGCGACCTGGCGCGCGATCGGCTGCCGGGCAAGCCCAACTGCCCGCGCACCATGGACCGCGTCTACCGCGCCGAGGAGGCGCTGGTGGCGCGCCGGGACGAGCTGGCGGCGCTCGAGCAGGAGATGAACGACGAGGACGCGGCCTACCAGGACTTCCTCGCCCAGCAGGAGCAGGAGCGCGCCGAGCTCCTCGTCACGGTGAAGAAGTACAAGAAGGCCGTGGACGCCATCGAGGGCAAGGTGAAGGACATGCGCAAGAACCTGTCCTCCAAGAAGGCGGAGGTGCGCTACGGCACCGACAGCCTCAGGAAGCAGGAGGCGAAGATCCACGACATGGAGATGACGCGTCGGGATCCGATGGACATCGCCACCGCGCGCGAGAACCTGAAGAAGAACCGCCTCAAGCTGATGCGCCAGCAGCGCGACATCGAGGCCATCCAGGACGATCTGAACAACGCGCTCACCCCGCTGCCCGGCCAGCCCGGCGCGCAAGGCATCCTGGCGCACAAGCGCATGCTGGAGATGGAGGACGAGAGCGAGGAGCGCGAGTCCGCCCACAAGGAGCGCATGGCCGAGCTCGACCAGGCAATCGCCCAGAAGGAGGAAGAACTGCAGGCCGCGGAAGACTACCTGGATCAGGCGTTGTTCCTGCTCGGCGAAGATGTCTATAAGCAGCGCATCTCGGATGCTCAGCTCGCGCCGTTCTACCCCCGGCTCGATCGCGCCCAGTAAGGGCACGTTCTGCTATCGGTGCTTGACGCGAGGGGCGTGTCTGCTAGATTGCGCCGCTTCCTGCCGCCCGGGATGGGCCAGGCAGTGGATTTCATTGGGTTTTCTGCGCCACGGGCGCTCGCAGTGAGGATGACGTGAAGGGTCTGATTGGCAAGAAGATCGGCATGACCCAGGTGTTCAACGAGGAAGGTAACCTCGTCCCGGTCACCGTGATCGACGTGAACACCTGCCAGGTGGTTGGCAAGCGGACGCCGGAGAAGGATCAGTACTCGGCGGTGACGCTGGGCTTCGGCGCGATTCGCGAGAAGGTGCTGACCAACGCGCAGAAGGGGTTCTTCAAGAAGAACAACGCCCCTGCGCGCCGGCACCTGAAGGAGTTCCGCGTGACGCCCGAGGACGCCGCGACGTTCAACGTCGGCGACCAGGTCAAGGCGAGCATGTTCACCAAGGGGCAGCTGGTGGACGTGACGGGCACCACCAAGGGCCGCGGCTTCCAGGGCGTCATGCGCCGGTGGAGCTTCAAGGGCTCGCAGACGAAGACGCACGGTACGCACGAGTATCAGCGTCACCCGGGCGCCATCGGTCAGCGTAAGACGCCGGGCCGCACCTACCCCAACAAGAAGATGCCGGGCCACTACGGCGTGGAGCAGGTGACCACCCAGAACCTGACCATCGTCGACGTGGACGACGAGAAGGGGCTGCTGCTGGTCAAGGGCGCCATCCCCGGCCACAATGAGGCCATCGTCTACGTGAAGCCCGCCATCAAGGTTGCGATGCGCGAGCAGCACAAGGCCGCCCGCTAGTCCCTGACGGCGCCGCGGTACCGACGCCCCGTGCTGGAGCCCTCGAGGGTTCCAGGCGGGGCGTTCGCTTTTTCCGACCCTCCCGTGATTCGCTCCCTTGCTGCGCAGGCCCGCTGACCGGCGCTGCGCCGCACGGAGTGCGCCCTGGGTGTTGACAGTGGAAACATGACGTGTTTACATCGTCAACATGATGGGCGGACACGAAGTGCCCGCGCCCTGCCGAGGTGGCCCATGAATGAAGAGCTGATCCTGAAGGTGCTGAACGTGCCGGTGCTGCTGGGGTGGCTGGCGATGGTGCTGTTTCCGCGTTCTCGGGTGACGCGGTGGGTGCTGGAGAGCGACGCGCTGCCGCTGGGCATCGGCGTGCTCTACCTGGTGCTGGTGGCGCCCCACCTGCCGGGCCTGCTGCGTGAGTTCGACACGCTGGAGCACATCGGGGCGGCGCTGCAGCGTCCCGGCATGCTGCTGGCCGGGTGGATCCACTACCTGGCGTTCGACTTCATGGTGGGCCGGGTGGTGCTCGCGGATGCGCAGCGCCGGGGCATCCCGCACCTGCTCATCGTGCCGTGCCTGCTGCTGACCTTCATGCTCGGGCCGGTGGGCTACCTGGCCTACGCGCTCGTCCGGCTGGTGTCTCGACGCTTCCGGCCCGCCGTCGCGCCGCTGCCCGAGCCCGCTCACTGATTCCAGCTCGCTTCCCGGAGAACCGTCATGTCCAAGAACGCTTCCGATTCCTCCCTGGGTCGCCTCTGGCGCAAGGCCTGGGCGCTCTCACCCGCGCTCGCCGTGGGCACGGTGGTGATGGTGCTCGGCGCCGTGTTCACCACGCTCGGCCTGCTGATCGACTCGCGCCAGTTGCTGGGCGAGCCCCTCTGGCTCAAGCCGACGAAGTTCTACGTCTCGCTGGCCATCTACAACGTCACCGTCCTGTACCTGCTCAGCTTCCTGTCCGAGCGCCGCCGGTTCGTGCGCGTCGTGGGAGCCATCCTGTCCGCGTGCGGCGTGCTGGAGATGGTCGCCATCACGCTCCAGGCGGCGCGGGGCGTGCGCAGCCACTTCAACGTCGCCACGCCGTTCGACGGCTTCATCTTCTCGTCCATGGGCATCACCATCACGGTCCTGTGGGTGACGATGATGGTGCTCGGGGTCGCGCTGCTGAGGGCGAAGCTCTCGGATCGCCCGCTGGGCTCGGCGCTGCGCATGGGCCTGCTGGTGGGGGTGGTGGGCGCCGGGCTGGGGTTCTTCATGACGACGCCGCGTCCCGCGCAGATCGAGAACATGAAGACAGGGCAGCAGCCGATGGAGGCGGGCTCGCACACCATCGGTGGCCAGGATGGAGGCCCGGGGCTGCCGGTCGTGGGCTGGAGCACCACCGCGGGTGACATGCGGCCTGCGCACTTCCTCGGGCTGCACGGCATGCAGGTGCTGCCGCTGCTCGCGGTGCTGCTCGGGCGTCGGCGGAAGCACTCCGAGGGGCTTCGGCTGGCGCTGGTCCGCGCCTCGGGCGTGGTCTACCTCGGCCTGACGCTGGCGACCGCGCTCCAGGCCCTGCGCGGCCAGCCCATCATCCACTGGGACGCGATCGGTGCGGCGAGCCTGTCGCTGGTGGTCCTGGCCAGCCTCGCCACGTTCGCGGTCAGCCTCGCACGAACGCGGAGCCAGCCAGCGCGGGGGATGGAGCCGATGGGGCCGCAGAGCACTCCTTCGGCCCTCACGGGCGGGTGATGCGCGGGGGCCGCGGTGCGACGAAGCGTGAGGGGCGGACTCAGGCGCCCTCGAACTCGATCTTCGCGCGCTTCATGACGTAGTCCACCGCCATGAGGTGCATGGCCACCTGCTCGAGGCGGGCGCGGGCCTGGGCGTCGGCCTTGAACGCGGCGGCCACGTCGGCGGGAGCCAGGCCCTGGGACTCGGCCTCGTCGCGCAGCACCTTGTCCACGAACTCGGGGGTGAGCTTCAGGCCGTCGCGCTTGACGATGGCGCCGAGCGCCAGGCCGATGCGCAGCCGCAGCTCCACCTCCGCGCGCATCTCCTCGTCCTGGAGCCAGCTGTTGAGCGACTCCTCCTGCTCCTCGTCGGTGAAGTTCAGCTCGGCCACCGAGGCGCCCTCGGTGGCGCCCCAGCGACGGCGGATCTCCTCGTCGATGAGCTCGGGGGGAACGTCCACCTCGGTGCGCCGGGCCACCTCGCCGAGCACCATCTGGCGGGCCTGGAGCAGCAGCAGCTGGGCGTGCTCGTCGGCCATCTGCTGGACGACGCTCTGGGTGGCCTCTTCGATCGTCTTGCCGCGACCGAAAGCCTCGAGGAACTCGGGGCTCTCCAGGTCCGGGTACTTCACCTCGCGCGCCGCCTGGATGTGCACCAGGAAGCGCGCGGGGGCGCCGCGCAGCGACTCCACGGGGTAGTCGTCCGGCAGGGTGATGTCCACGACGATGCCCTCGGTGGGGACCTGGCCCGCAATGGCCTCGTAGAGCCCGGGCAGCAGGGGCTCGGGCTCCAGCGGCATCCACACGTCCGTCTTCACGCTGAACGGAATGAGCTTGCCGTTGGAGTAGCCCGCAAGGTTGAGCAGCACCTCATCCCCCCAAGCGATCTGCTCGGTGGGGAGACGTGCACGCTCGGTGGCGAAGGGGCGCGCCAGCTCCAGGAAGCGCTCCTGCACCTCCTCCGCGGTGAAGCCCTCCGGGGCGGGGACCTTGATCTCCAGTCCCTCCAACGAAGGGGCGTTCACGACCTCCGGCAGCTGCACCTCCTTGCCCTGAGCCGCCTGCTTGGCGGGGGGGACGTACAGGGGAACTTCGAGGGGCTTCTTGCCGGAGGGTGTGGTGGGCGGGCTCTTCTTGGAATCCATTCAGTGCGCTCCCTGGCGCCGAGAGACTACCAGCCGCTGAAGATCTTCTTCGCGCCGTCGGCGATGGCCGATCCTACCTTCTTCGCGCCGTCGGCGATGGCCGAACCGACCTTCTTGGCGCCTTCCTTGATGGCGTCGAAGTTCTCGATGGCGGCGCCCACGGCGGTGGAGGCGATGGAGACGGCCGCGCCCACCTGGGACACGATGGGGATGTTGGTGGCGGCGGCCACCGAGCCCAGGGCGGTGATGCCCGACGTCACCTTGGAGGCGATGCTCGCCTTGGGGTCGGTGATCGTCTTGATGGCGATGCCGACGTCCAGGGCGGCGATGCCCACGTTGAGGCCGGGGGCGAAGCGGCCGGCCAGCTTGGCGGCGGTGCCCGCGCCCTTGGCGGCGGCGCCGGCGGCCTTGGTGGCCGTCTCCGCCGTCTTGAGCGCGGTGGCCACGCCCTTGGCGTTGCCGCCGAGCGCCAGCGCGCCGGTCTTGATGATGTTGGAGTTGAGCTTGCCGGCCAGCTTGGCGGCGGTGCTCCCGGGCAGCTTGCCCAGCAGGCCCGCGGCGCCGGACTTGAGCGTGGTGCCCAGCTTGCCGAGGAAGCCCGTGGACTTGGCGGCGTGGCCGAGCACGTCCAGCTTGGTCAGGTCCTTGCCCAGGTGCACGGCCTCGGCGGCGGACTTGGCGATCGTCTTGGTGAGCTTGGAGCCATCGCCGACGGCCGCCAGGGCGGCCTTCTCGAGGCCCTTGAGGGCCAGCTTGGACTCGATGGCGGCGGCGGTGGCCAGGCCACCCTTGACGGTGCCGAGCACGCCCTTGGTGGCGGCCAGGGCGCCGCCGGCGATCTGGTGGCCGTCACCGTTCTTGATGCCCTCGGCGAAGTTCTTCACGCCGTTGTAGATGCCGAAGACGCCGCCGGCCACGCCGCCAGCGCTCTTGAGGACGCCGAGCTTGCCCACGCCCGAGGCGACCGCCTCCTTGGTGGCGTTGGCGACGGCGCCCGCGTGCCAGTTCTTCGCGGCGTCCTTCAGCTTGCTGAAGAAGCTGCCCGCGCTGGAGGCGATGGAGGAGCGGGCGCCAGCGGCCCGGGTGTCCATGCCGTCGCGCACCTGCTGGGGCCGGACCTGGTTGGCCGGAGCGGAGTTGGTGCGCTGCACCTGGGGCCGAGGCTCGGTGCGCTGAACGGGAGCGGTGTTGGCGCGGGTGAGCGGACGAGGACGGTTGCTGTCGATGGGCGAGGACATGGGAGCCTCCTGGGCGGCCGGGGGGCCGAGGCGCGAAGCGGGTGGAGATTCTTACAACGATGTCGGTCCGGCAAAACAGGCCTTGCCGGAAATTGTGAGGGCTGATGGAGTTATCGCGCGCACACGGCGGGAAGTTTCCTCCTGACTTTTCGGGAGGGGGGAGAGCGCTCGGAGCCCTCTCCCGCCGCCGGGGTGGGAGGCGGCATGGAGCGTCTGGAAGAAGCCCTGGAGGCCTGGAGGCAGGCGATTGGCGCCGAGCACGTGCGGGTGGACGCGGGGACGCTGGCGGAGGTGGAGCGGGCGACGTTCGCCACCACCCAGCGGGTGCCGGCGGTGCTTCGGCCCGGGAGCCGGGAAGAGGTGCAGGCATGTATGCGCATCGCCCACACGATGCGAGTGCCCGTCTTTCCAGTAAGTGGGGGGCGCAACTACGGGTATGGCTCGAGGGTGCCGGCGCGGACGGGGAGCGTGGTGCTGGAACTGGGGCGGATGAACCGGGTGCTCGACTGGGACGAGGACCTGGCCTACCTGACGGTGGAGCCGGGGGTGACGTTCGCGCAGGCGCACGCGTTCCTGGAGGAGCGCGAGTCGTGGCTGCAGCTGGCGACGATTGGCGGGCCGCCGCAGGCGAGCCTGATCGGCAACGCGCTGGAGCGGGGTGACGGGGGCGGGCCGCACGGGGACATCTTCCAGTTCGTCTGTGACTTGGAGGTGGTGCTGCCGACGGGGGAGTTGCTGCGGACGGGGCTGGGGCGCTACCCGGAGGCGTACGCGGCGCCGGTGCTGCGCTGGGGGCCTGGGCCGGGGCTGGACGGGCTGTTCAGCCAGTCGAACCTGGGGGTGGTGACGCGGATGACGTTCTGGCTGGCGCCGCGGGCGACGAGCGTGCGGATCGTCTCGGGAGCGCTGGAGGACGCGTCGCAGCTGGGAGAGGTGGTGGATCGGCTGCGGCTGTTGCGGCTGGAGGGGACGCTGCGCGAGGCGTACTCGCTGTGGAACGACTTCAAGATGTTCTCGGTGCTGGGGCAGTACCCGTGGGAGGCGACGGAGGGACGGACGCCGCTGCCGGAGACGCTGCGCCAGAGGCTGCGAGAGGAGCAGGGGCTGGGGTCGTGGCACCTGAGCTTCCTGCTGCAGGCGCCGAGCGAGGAGCAGGTACAGGCGGCGTGGGGCAGGGCGGAGGCGGTGCTCAAGGGAGTGTTGCCGACGCTGACGTGCTACCGGGAGGAAGAGGTGGAGCAGGACGCGCTGCGGAGGGTGCCCTCGGCGCGCAACCTGCGGATGATGTACTGGCGGCAGCGCACGCCGATGCCAGCGGATCCGGATCCGGACCGAGATGGCTGCGGGTTCGTGTGGCTGTCGTGCGCGGTGCCGATGAAGGGAGGGCACGTGGAGCGGGCGCTGGCGATCGCCGAGCCGCTGCCGCTCGAGTACGGCTTCGAGCCCAACCTGTGCGTGCTGGGGGTCGTTCCGCGGTGCGCGTACCTGGTGGTGGCCCTGGCGTACGACCGGAAGGTGGAGGGCGAGGATGCGCGAGCCCTGGCCTGCTACGAGGCGCTCCAGAAGGCGATGAACGAGGCGGGCTACTACCCGGCACGCCTGGGCATCCAGGCGCCGGTGCTCATGGCCACTGCGGAAGACGACTCATCGCGGGTGCTGGGAGCGCTCAAGGCAGCGCTGGATCCGCACGGCATCCTGGCGCCAGGGCGCTACCTGCCGGCCATTGATGACGAAGGTCTTGTTCGATGACGACAAACTGGATGCGGTGCGCACGGACCCTTCAGATTCCAGGGTAAGAAGGATCAACTGCGCCGGATCATCGGCCGGTAGAACACTCCTCGCTTGACGCCACTCAGCCCATCCTGGATTGCAAAGCCCCAGGCAGGTCGAATGCTTTTCGTGCGCTCCGTCCTATGCATGAGGAGATGGCCACGGCGCCACCTGCTGGATGCGCTCGGTGACTTCCTGCCGAACACGAGCGTAGTCCTCGATGAGCTTTGCCACCGTCGGGCTTTGCCGCGTCTCATTATCCTTCTTGAGCTTCTCTTCCCTGATTGCGAGCCAGTTTTGGGCCTCCCGAGCCTGCTCCAACAAGGCCTTGGCCGGGTCCTCCACGCTCGTGAGCGAGGGCTGTCCTCCGGCAACGCCTGATTCGGCGGCCTTCCGCAGAGCGAGCCCCGCCTGGAGCGTGCACTGAACCAAATCCCCCAAGTACGAGGGCTGGACGTTGCCGTCGAACATGCGGATGGCCTCCCACATTCGCTCGATACCTACCATCGGCTCGTTCTTCCGCGCTAGGATCTTGCCCCACTCGAACCGGGACGAGGGCCGCCGTTCCGCCGCTTTCTTGAAGTAATCGGCTGCTTGGTCGTGGTCCGTTGGCTCTCGAGAGGCGAAGTAGAAGCCGTACTCCTCGTTCACCAGCGGGTCATCCGGGTTGATTTGGGAGGCACGTTTGAGCGCGCGCTCGGCGTACTCCTCCCAGCGTGGCCAGTTCGCTTGGCGGTACACTCGCGCCAAGCAGGTGTGCGCTGCGATGAGGTCGGGCAGGTAGGTGAGCGCGCGTTGCATGAGCGCCTCGCTATCTTTTCGGACCACCCGCTGGAGCGCTTCCCGGCTTCGCGAGTCCAGCTTTTCCGGGGAAAGGCTCGGCAACTCGTTCTCCAACTTGGAACGTGCCTCTTGCAACTGCTCGGAAGAGAACTCCATCAACTCGGCCTGATCCAGACGTCGCCGGCCCATGACATAGAGTGCGTAGCCGCGCACTGGAGCGAACTCCTTCTCGGTGACGCCCTTCGGAGGAGTGCTCTTCTCGAAGAAGGCCTCCAACTCCCGGATCTGTGCATCCAAATCGGCGGATTCCTCGGCGGTGAGTTGGTGCCGCGTGGACTTCCCCGTTCGCATCTTCCCGCAGACCTCCAAGAGGCAGGCTTTTGCGTCCAGCGCGAGCCTTCCCTCGTGCGCTGCTAGCTCCTTGAAGACCTTGTGTGCGCCCCTGAGCGCGGCGAGCCATCGTCCCTGAGCTTGGAGCAGTGCGGAGTGATACTTCTTCTCGTCCGAGAGCTGCCCTTCGGGCAGCTCTTCCAGCAGTGCGCGGGCGACCTCGGGCTCGCGCAGCTTCCGCATGACGATCGCCAGCTTCAGCTTGGCGTGCGCCATCCGCGGATCATGGGCCAGGGCCGCCTGCAAAAGGTCTCGGGCCTTCTTGAGAGCTTGCGCCCGGTCATCTTGCGGCAGGACACCATCCATCACGAGTAGCGCCTGATAGTACGCGGCGAAGGCATCGGGACTCTTCGTCATCTGCTTGTCTGCCGGGAACTTTTGGTGCGCGAGCTTGAGTGCAAGCTGCCGGAAGGCGTCGTTGGTGGCGGCAGCAGTGATCCCTGTGGCTATCGCGGTCCAGCGGCCGATTTCCTTCCCGGTCGCGTTGTCGAACTTCCGGATGAACACCCGGATGTTCCCGCCTTCCACGGAGACGACCCCCGTCAGTTGATAGCGCCGCTGCTTAAAAGCAAGCTGCGCGAGGATGTTCCAAAGCGCTTTGGCTGGGACCGACAGCGGCCCGACAGTTACCTTCTGCTCATCGCCCAGGTACTGCGCGAAGTCCTTGAGGCTCTCATAAGCGGTGGAGTCCCACTGGGGCAGCGCCTCGCCGAGGTTCGCCTCGTGTCCGGTTACCGGCACCGTGGGCTGGAGGGCAACTTCCTGGAAGCAGACTTTGAGCCTCGCCATCTGCAGCTCACTCGCACCGGGCCTCGCCTCGTCGCTCAGGTCGTAGATCACCAGCTCAGAGTCTTCCCGCCGTTTCAGGAAGAGGCGCTGGATCCACGCCTTGCACTGCAGCAGCAGGGATACCAGCAGAAGAAGGACGATGACCCCGAGCAACACGAGCACTGGGGTCTTAAAGGGAGCCACAACCTCCTTGAGCCAGTGCCAGAGCGATAGGATGAGATGATCCTGCTCCTCGATCATTGCCCTGCCGCTTGCAATCTCCTCGATGAGGGTTGGTACGCCCTGCGCGAGAGGCTCCATCTCGGCATAGAGCTTCTTGGCCTCCTCAAAATTTCGGGAGTCGACGGCAGCTTTCACCTTCGCGCGGAGTGCGTTGTAGTCCGTGCTCCATTTCTCCAGGTGGTAGACGTAGGCGATCAGCTCTGGAAAGTCCTTGAGCTTGCTGGAACCCCTCAGTGTGGTCAGCATCTCTGCGATGCTTTGATGCGCGCCGTAGGCAAGCTTGATCAGGTTCTCCTGCCGCCGGATCTCAGCGAGCGCATCCTGGTACCGGCCTAGGATGAGCCGGGCGGGAGCGTTGCCGGGGGTGGGCATGGTGGCCGTCAGGGTCTTCTGGAGCAACTCGGACGCTCCGTCCACCGGCTTGCCGTCCTTACCAGTATCCGTCCACATTCGGCCGGCGGCTGCGGCCGCGCGGACCTCCGAGAACCCTTTCAACCAAGCATCAGTCATGCCAGCTGCATAGGTCGCACGAGCCGTGTTGTAGGCTGCGGCCGCGAATTCGATCTCCTCCTTTAGCTTGGGCGTGAGGGCCGTCTGGGCGAGCGGTTGCACTTGGGCTTGCTCGTACAGCAGCATTGCTTGCGCGAGGTCTCCTCGGCTCAGGGCCTCGCTGGCTGCCTTCCGGAGGGCTTCGAGGTCCGCTTGCCAACGCTGGAGCCGGTAAACGTGGGCGAGGAGTTCCGGCTGGTTCTCCAGCTTCTTGGAAGCCTTGAGATGGGCCAAGAGTTCCGCAGTTCCAGTTCCATCGGTTGTTGTATAGATGTAGCGGAAGCGCATCTCGCCGCTTCGCAGTTCCTCAAGCGCCTCCTTATATTGGAGCAGCTCATCGGTTTGTGGCTGGGCACTGCCCACGATATCCAGAGCCCCCCCAGGGACGAACAGCCGGCCCTCTGCGGCTGCCACTTTCGCCTGCTGTAGGGGCGTGGCAGACCCCTGGGGCTGAGCGCTGATCGCTAGGAGAGTTAGCACACGGACGAATAGGAGGGACGATGCCATGCTCTGCTCCACCTTCCGGAAGTGCGGCGCATCATGGGCCCTGGTGCCCTTCCCCGAAAGAGGAGACGAGCAGCTAGGGGCCAGACGATTTCCTCATCCAGCTCCGCCGCCGCTCTTGCTGATAGTGCGAAGGATGGCGTAGCGCCTGGAAACCCATTGCCCTGGTTTCGTGAAGTCAAGCTGCCTGCGTTCATCGAGAGTGACCAGCTTCTTGTAGAAGCTAAGATGCGGCGGCTGGCGCAGATAGTCACCGAGCTTTTCGGCGGCCTCATCCTGCGAATTGTAGAACGCCACCGTCTTTGTCTTCACCGGCTCCGTGCTCACCAGGATCTCACCGCGCCCTTCATTGAAGTACCGGTTCAGGATGTAGGTATCCACGATGGGCACCTCGTCGATGATCTGCAGGGACCCGAGCGCCGAGTTCAAGACCACGCAGCACTCAATCGAGACCGCCGCCGGATCCACGTTGCCACCTACCTTGTTCACCTCGTCGGCGAGCCAGGCTGGGTTTTCGCGGACATACTTCACCTTGCCCTGAAGCTGCTTGACGGCGTCGCGGATGCGCTCCTCATGCAGGAACCATTCATGCGACGTGGCCGGCCGCCGGAAGCATTTGATCTCACCCACCAGGATCTTGTTGCCGATCCACACCACTAGGTCGAGGTCGCCCACGGAGGAATCGGGGGGCTGGAGTTTGTGGGGAACAACCCCGGAGAAGTTCCAGTGCGGCTTGCCCTTTATCTTCTTCGCGAGCGAGGCCCGGACATGGTCTTCGTAGGAGGTGCCGCGTTTTCCCAAATCCCATCCTCCTTCGCTCATCCAGTACTCGAGCGAACGCCGCAGATTGGGGGATTGGAGCGCGGCAAGCACGATGACCCGGTGCTCGGGACCGACACTCACAAGGGGCCTGAACCAAAGGCTGTCACGGACTGTCCGCCACGTGAGCGCATCGATGATAGTGCGGCACCGCTCGTCCGCGAGACCGGTGGCCTTGGCGAGTGCGGCAACCAGCGCTCGTACTGGGATGAGTGGGGCAAGCTCCTCGAACTGCGCTGGGTGGGTGAGGGGGATTCGGGGCATGCGAGAGGCAATGTCCATAGTCAGGGGGACGAGGGCCGCCCAAGCCTCCAGCATCTCGAGGAGCGTCACCCCACCGAGCGACTCCAAGGGCTCTTTCGCGTGTGGGTCGAGATCGGGCTCGCTCGCGACCATCCGCCAGAGGTGGATCTGAACCGCCATGTCTTCGGTGGTCTCTCCGACGTGAACCTTTCCGCTCAACTTCCTGAAGCGGATGGCCTTTCGGCGCAGGATGGCGTCAAGCACGCGGGGTAACTTGCGAAGTCCCTCGATGCCGTGCTGCATCATTTCCTGTACCAGCATGGTCTCCCGATCCAAGCCGAGGGCACGCGCACTGGCACGCTCAAGGTCACGAGGAACCAGCTGGGTAGGCTGATCCTCCGGCATCTCCACCGCCAGATCGTGATGAAGACACTCCATCCAGTCCTCCTCAAGCCCGTGATAGGCGATCGTGAAATTGAGCCGCAGGAACATCTGGCGCAGCTGTCCCAGCCCGTCGAGCTCGTTAGCGAAGGTGCGCGGAGTGCTCGCCGTCAAGGCCGCCAGCTCGAAGCGGAGCCCGTCCACGGTTCCCTCCACTGTAGCCTCGGCGGGGGCCACGTTCACATTCCCGGCGAGAGAAATCCTGCTCTCCACTATATCCCGCTGCGTGATCGTGCCACGAGTCGCGGCAAGGTTTCGTTGGACGGTCTCCGCCACCGTCAGGCATTCACGGTTGACCAGTCCAACCGCGCGCCGGATGATTTGATCGGGACGGCCTGGGGGCACGGGGGTTGCCTCGAAATACGCGCGTAGCCCCTCAAATTGGGAGTCGAACCAGAGTGCTGCCGCGAACAGACGCAGATCTTCCAGACTGGGGGATGGGATGGCACGAAGCGCGGAGAGCCACTGCTCTGGCTCGAAGCCCTTCTGTGACGGTCCCTTAAGGTCTCCCTCAAGGACACGGGTGCGAAGCGTCTTTTGCATGTGAGTCGGGCAGCATCCACCTGGAGCCCTCGGACGTCGAGCACTTCTAGCAAGGCTGCTCGCTCGCCCTGTTAGGGGCGTGTCGGGGTATTGCCTGAGATTGGCTCCTACATACGATCCATAGCGGTATGCAAAGATCGCACCACTCATCCTATAGTGGGTTGTTGGGATTCCCTGACAGACTCCTAGACGAAAGTGGCGCTGGTGGACAGGTGGGAACTATGGACAACTCGGAAGGGTGCCGTGGAAAGCCACTGAATTCGATGGGGTGGGTACGGACATGCGATCTTCTCCACCAAATCGCTCGGTGATTCCCGGCCGGGTGGCAGTAAGCGAGACGAGGGGGACCATGAGCGAAGTGGAGATGAATCGATGGGCACAGTCGCTGAACGCATACAACGGCTGGGAACTCCTGTCGGGAACTGCCGGGCTCCAGTTGATGCGGGAGAACGTGGATCGTGTGCTCAGGTTGGAGGCTGCGGCAGCTCTCGTGGCCTCGATGCCGCCTAAGCGGGACGGCGCTCGGATGACGCCACATCGCTGGGGTACGTGGCTGAACGATTCTAAACTAGTAGCAGCAGTGGCGCCCAGCGAAGATCCGTTCGCCTACCCGCTCGTCGAGGAGATCGTGTTCTACGGAGGCTCATTCAGGGTATTTCCTGGCTCCTTTGACGAATCGGCCTACATCATTCGAAACCTGTTGAAGGCGATGTTTCTCGCGCGAGATTTTCCCGATATCGCTTTCGCTGATTCGATGCGCCAGATCTGTGGCGCCGTGCTTCGAATCAGTGATTGCGTCGCCAAACGAGCGGGAGTGACCCGGGGGACCTTCGCGTCGCATGAGGGGACGGGTGTGACGATTCCGCCATCAGCCCGGTTCGAGGAACTCAGGCGTGCCGTGGCCTTCACGCAGGAGGATTTGAGCCAGCTTCTGTCCGACATTGAGGACGGCGTTTCCATCCTGGTGCCTCTGATGGCCAAGTGGGGAGAAATCCGGTTTGACTCCGTTGATCCATCCTTAAATCCTCTGCTTCCACAGCCGCTTGTGGACTGCGGCGACACGATCGTGGTCGCAGCGCCTCATGCCCTCTTGGCCGCGCTCCGGCATCACATCTTGTCAGAAGCGTCCAAGGCAGGATGCTCCGAAGAACTCGCCAAGCGCTACCACCTTGCGATCCTCGATTCTGTCGATCACTCATTCGAGTTCATGAGCGCTCGGCCTGCCCCATTTCCGTTGAGTACAACGACTCAGGGAGGGCTCATCTCTTCGGATCGCCTCTTTCAATTCGATACCGATAAGATCTTGTCTGTCATGCTTGCAACCAATTCTTTAGCTGATTACGAGGGACAACCCATCGTTGGCACATGGAACCCTGATTCGCTAGAGGATGTGGTGATGCAGCGGCTCCGTTGCGTGGAGTCGTCGGTGATGCAACAGAAGACACCACCCAACGAGATCCTTCATGTGATCGTGATTCACAGCGCTGGGCTCATGGCCAGTATGGGGCTTCGTTCTGGCGTGTCCTCTATCGAGGCTCCCATTCTCCTGATGTCAGCGGCGGAACTGGAGATCATCGCCCAACTGGAGATGGGGCACCAACTTGCGCTGTATGATTTTGTGCGTGCACGTGAATGGACTCGGGGCAGAACGAACATCTTCGTGTGGGGGGTGCTCGATGAGTTCGCAATGTATAGAAAGAACAAGTACAGTTATTACGCCTCTGACGAATGGCAGCCCCACATGCTTAGTGTACAGGCGGGGTTCGCGGAGGAACTTCGGCGCCAAGTCATAGAGAAACGTGACGTGCACGGTGTCCGTTTCCCTGGCACGTCCGGCTTCGGTGAGGTAACCCTCTCCGCAGACGATCGCTCCATCCCGACATACGTCCCATTTCCGCTTAGGGAACGAGCGATGTTCTTAGTCGAAGGACTCCCGCTGCCCATCTGGGTGACTGGACCGGAGCAGACGGCGGACAAACGCTATCGCTCGCTTCAGTTCAACTTCGCGGACACGATCGCTTACTGGATCTGGCAATTTACTCCTGTGTTGGCGAAGATGCTTGAGCGCTGCGCGCCGGTCCAAGAAATCCAGATAGAGGTCGACCTTCAGCCCGGTGAGACTTGGTTCCGAGCGGACGAGGGGGTGCAGTCGCAATTGCCCAAGGATGAGATTACGTGCGAAGTCACCGGACCGACGCGGCTTACTCTCCGCTTGTACGCGGGACTTCTGACCCTGATGGCGGGCCCGGACAATCGGGGCGAGCGCGACCTCATGATCTCCGTTCTGGCGGGAATCGCCAAGCTTCTGGCTAGGAATGGTGTCGAGGCGTCCGGTTTGGCGCGCGAGGAGTTGGCTCAAGTTATCGACGTCCATGCCCCCCTGGGGTTGAAGAAAAAGATGGTCATCGTACCGAAGAGGCTTGCCTTCGACCTAATGGCTGATGGCTTGCCTTCCTATCGGAAGCTACATCGGTCGCACGATGATGAACTACTGGATGGCATGGCGAACGTCGTAGCCAAGAAGTACAACCTCCGGGTTGGGCCGATTCCGGAATCAATCGTGTCGGCGGTGCTCCGAGATGCCGTGGCGTACTACTTCGATGCGCTGAAGAGGCTGATCTCCACACTTCAGCCAGTGCAGTTGCTGAACTGGTTGGTCGCGCAAAACGAGAGCATCATTCGTGAATGGCGCGACAAGGATTTCTCTGCCGCCACGCGAATGGCCTGCTTTGCGACCCAAACGGCAATGGTTCAGCGCCTCGTGGAAGAGGTTCCGGAGTTGAACAGCACGTGGCTGCCTAGTCGGTTTCTTATCGAATTTGCGACAGCGTGTCCTCCCAAGGGGCTGCGGCCTATGAGCTTCAGCGTCTACGACCGGTTGATCTCGCTGGCGTCCATGGTCTTCAATTGGGGGTTTGCGAGCGACATGGTGTACTACAAACTCGGCGACGTTCGGGTCGACATGCTTCGCTCCGGTCGATTGGGCATTGATTGGAGGACCTATGACAAGGCGCGAGATCAATTCCTCGGGAGCCACCTGCTAGGTCAAATCGACGCGAGCATTCGCTCGTTCCCTGAGCGCTGGGAAGAGGTCGAGGAGCCATCTGGCGAGGGCGAAGCGCCCGCGCTCATTCGCAGGATCGATGACGCGGCTCTGAAGGAGTTCGGCTTCACCTTATCCGAACTTTTCGCATTTCTAGTCGAGGTCATGAACGTCGGTTTGGAGATGGAACATGAGCCGAAGCGCTGTGAACTCGGCTGGTTCATGTCACAAATGGCGGCGAGGCTGGGCTGGACGGTCGACAAGGTGCGGCTCGCCTTCGAACTGTTCGCGCTACCTCCACGGGAGGCCTTCCTGTCTCCGCCGGCTCCATTTAGCCGTGAGGATGTGTACCCCTGGCGATTCAACCGCGCGCTTTCGTATCTCCGCAAGCCGCTGCTTTTGTATCGTGAGCGCGACGTCGAGGAGGTGATCTGGGGCACCCGGGCCGTGACCGTCGCGGGAGAGTATCTTCAGCGGATCTGCGTGGATGGTCAGCTGCGCGCGCGCACGCCCGAGATGCGGCGCTGCAACGGACATTTGAACAACCGGTGGGGTCGCGGGTTCAATGACACGGTGACGAAGGTTCTGGCGGGCATGCCTGGATACTTGGTTCGGCCCAGAGTCGCGAAGGTCGGCTCTCTCAAGTTTGCACGCGACAATGGAGAAGATCTGGGCGATATCGACGTGTTGGTGGCGATCCCGGACCGTTGGTACATTGTCGCCGTCGAAACCAAGTGCCTCGCTATGGCACGTACTCCCGTTGAGTTATCGATCGAACTTGAGAGCACGTTCCATGCGCGCGGCGACCGTCCCGCAGCTATCGACCGACACATGGAACGGGTGGAATGGCTCCGAAAACATCGAGAGGCGGTTCTGGCGCTTTTCGGGCTGCCCGCAGCGAAGGGGAAGAAATGGAAGGTTCAGGGAGTCGTCGTCCTCGATAAGGAACTCATATCCCCGCTACTCGTCCATCTCCCCATGCCTGTCCTGTCGCTGAGGCAGCTCCAGAGCGAGGGCTTGCCTCTGGGCTAGTGAGCAATGTCTAGCCATGAATCCCGCCTTGCATGTCGTCTCTCGCCTTACGACAACTAGGGCAGAGTTCGAACCACTTCTTCATGTGAACGGCAGCCGCAATCCGATGAAGAAAATGACGGTCGGGTGCCCCTCCATCGTGAGCCTGAGTTCCCTACTTCCGGCGCATGACCTGGCGGATTCTTCTTGAATTAGACGCTCCGACGGTCGACACGACCGTTAAAAACCATCGAATTAACAATGCCGTCTACAGGCCTCATATCTACGGCCATCGCTCGACAGGGATGGCAAGGTTCTCCGTATGCAAGAGAGGCTCGTTGGGCTTCGAGCCGGGTTCCTTGATGGAGTAGCCATCCGTGCCGAGGGTGTAGCACACCGGGAAGCGACGCCCGTCCGGCAGGAGCATCTCCGTGTAGCGGCCGTAGACGGCCTCTCTTCCCTCGATAGAGAGGCCTTCCGTCCAGAGCTGCCCGTACAGCAGGGTCCCGTCGGGCACGGGATAGTCGTGCTTCCATCCTTCGGGGAGCTCGACCCGGCTGACGATTTTTCCCGCGTGGTAGACGCCCACTCGCCGCTGTCCCCTCCCGCCGGGCTGGTGGATGTCGATGACGACAGGGAGGACATTGCTGCCGATCATGTCCCTCTTGAACAGGTTCAGCTCTTTCATGCGCTGGACGGTTTCCGGGGGACAGTCCTCGGGAATGGGCCGCAGTTGGGGCGCGGCGCAGCCGACGCTGAAGGTGGTGCACAGCCAGGCGGCCACGGTCCTGACGGGCCACGAGTTGCGGAGGGTGGACACGAGCGAACTTCCTTTCTCGGATGAGGCGGGAGCCAACCACTCCCAGCCGGCGGTGAGGAGGCCGAGGCTCAGCAGAACCAGCCCCACCCCCAGGCCGATTCTCCTCCATCGCTTCCTGCGGAGAGCGGCTTTCTCCTCCAGGGTGCGAACCTCCGCCTCCATCTGCTGGATGGCGGCGGAGAACTGCTCCAGCGTCTGCACGGCGGAGCGCTCCTGCTGCTGCTGCCGAGCCTCCTGGCCCCGGTGCTCGGCCTGCTGCTGGTGAAGGCGGCGCTCCTCCTCCTCGTCCTGGGTCCTGGGAGCGGGGCCTCCGGAGGGCAGGGCCAGCGACGCCTTCCACTGCTGGGTGGAGCGCCGCTTGTTGGCCTCCCACAGCGCCTGCAGCAGCACCTCGGCGCTCGCGTAGCGGTCCTCCGGGCGCTTCTCGAGCAGCCGCATGGCGATGCGGCTGAGCGACTCGGGCACGGCTGGGTTGAGGCGGTGGGGCGCACGCGGGACGACGGTCTGAATGGCTGTGAGCAGCTCGTCCGCGGGCATCCGCGCGTCGAAGGGCCAGCAGTCGGTGAGCGCCTCGTACATGAAGACGCCCACCTGGTAGAGGTCGCCGGCCGGCGTGGCGGTGAAGCGCGCGCCCTTCTTCCAGGAGCCCTCGCGCAGGAAGGCAATGGACTCGGGCGGAAAGGTGTGGGGCGTGCCGGGAGCCAGTCCCACGGTGAGGGTGGAGCCGCCCGGCAATCGCGCGCTGCCCATGTCCACCAGCACCGGTTTCTGGTCCTCCGGGACGAGGACGTGCGCGCTCTTGAAGTCGCGGATGAGGATGCCGCGGCGGTGCAGCCCCGCCACCACGCGCACCACGGCGATGAAGATGTCCGCCAACTGGGCGGCGGTAGGGCGGGTGCGCTCACGCCAGTCATGGAACGGCTCGCCGGGCACGAAGTCGGTGACGATGAAGAGATAGCCCTTCTTGGGATGCGGCCACCGGCCGATGGCCCGCACATGAGGCAGTCCGTCGGCGCTGCTGTTGGCCAGGAGGACGGCGCCCTCGTGGCGCATGCGCCCATCCACCTGACTCTCTTCCAGGTTCTTCTCGCGCGTGTCCTCGGAGAGCTCGGGGGCTGGGCGCACCGCCATCTTCAAGGTGAAGAACTCGCCCGCCAACTCGGCCTTGAATGCATGCCCGAAGCTGCCGCTGCCCAGCGAGGCGACGATGTGCCAGGGGCCCACCTTGTCCCCCGGCTTGAGGTGGTCGGGGTGAAACGCCTCCGTCGTCATGAGCGCGTCCTCACTACTTTGCCTCGAGGTTCAAGGAGATGCGCTGCTGGCCACTGGCGTCCAGGACTTCCACGGCAAAGGACGTTTTCTCCAAGGGAGGCAGCACCGCCTCGACCACCAGCGACCCATGCTCACCAGGAGCCAGTTGCTCCGGCTTCATTCGAACCGAGATCACCTTGACGGGTGCTCCTGGTAGACCCGTGATGCGCGCCTGACCTGGCGTCCAGGGCGGCTGACCCGGCAGGTTCCAGAGTGAGATGACCACCAGCGTCGAGAGGGTTCCCCGGTAGACAGAGCCGTGCTTGGGTATCAAGCCCATGGAACTCGGTGAGGGTGTGCCCACGTGGAGATCCCTTTTCTGCACTCCCTCGGTGAGCCACCCGGAGAAGACGAGGCTGGCGGGCCCCAGCTCCGTGCTCCGGGCCTTGAGTTCCTCCAACTCCGCTTCCTTCTGAGTGAGGGCAGCGATCAGTGCCTCGGGCGTATGGGCCCGCCGGTCCACCTCCACCTTGGCGTCCACGACGTCCGCCTTGGAGAGGACGGCGAGGACGGCCTTGGCGGGCAGGGCCTTGTCCTTGAACCCCACCTGAAGGATGAGCCGCTCGCCGGGACTCAGGTCCGCAATGGGCTCCAGGACGAGGGTGTTGTCGCCCACGTCCACCCACCGGAAGCGGGTCCGGTCCACCATGAGGCTGTTCTTGTCCAGGGGGCCGTTGAAGGCCACGACGGTGGAGTTGCCCGCGGCCACATACACCTCGGGGAGGGAGTCGGCGGGGGTAGAGGGCAGCGAGGCGCGGCGGTCCTGGCGCTGCCGCGCGGGCTGAGGCTGGGCGGCGGCGGTGCTCGCAGCCAGCAGGGGAACGAGGAGCAACCACGTGATGGGTCGGGTCAACGAAGCAGAACCTCCAGGGTTGAGCCTATCACACAGGCGCTCCCGTCATGCGACGCGGGCGCTGTACGCTCCCTGTCCTCGAGGAACTGGGGAGGATGACCGCAACGCCTGGTCCAGGTGGGTCCGAAGAAATTCTTGCGCGCTGGAGGGAGGCGCCTGTGCCAAGGGAGCGGCCTGGCCACGGAGGCGCCCCTGTGCGCGGACCGGTGCCCAACTGGTATGACAAGCAGACCAGTACGGACCGGTTGCGCCCGGCAGGAGGGCGGACCGTTCCATGGGAGCTCCCCGCGCCTGCAAGGGGCGCCCCCTGCGCGCCAGGAGTCTTCCGCGCGGAAAAGGCCGTCAAGCGTCCGCCGTGATAGGGGCCATTCCGATGCATGCTGAATGCGCCTTCCATCCTGGCCATCCATCGGTCTTCACATGTGCTCGGTGTGGCAGCTTCGCGTGCGAGGCCTGCCGCCGTGAGGGGTCGGAGCCTGAGCTGTTGTGCGAGCGGTGCCTTCGTCCACCTGCTCGCGAGCTTCTTCCATGGGACCGCGCCGATGCGCGCTGGAGCCTCTTCCTCGCGACGTGCTGGGCGCTCCTCCGCGCGCCACGACATACCCTTGGACTCGCGCCGCCGACTCCCACTGCGCGCGGCTCATTACGCTTCGCACTGCAGGCGTGCTCGGTCTATTTCATCGCGGAGTCACTGTTGGCTCGCGTGAACCCAACGACCACCCTAGATGTCCCCACTCCCGCGCCACTCGCGTTCTTCCTCGACATGGTGCACTGGGGGACCAGTCCGGTGCTGGCCATCCTCGTGATGCTGGGGGGCTTCGGTGTGCTTCCGTGGATGGACTGGCTCGTGCTTCGCGGCCGGCGAGCCAGCTTTCGTGCGTGCCTGCGTGCCACAGCCCTGGCATGTGCCCCGATGATCTCGTCCGTGGTCTTCGCGTTGCTCGGGACGCTCCTGCTCGTGACCTGGCAACCATCTCGGCTGTGGAGCATCTGCGCGGGTGCGTTGCCCCTCTGGTTCTTGGTGCTGTGGCTCTGGTGCGGCACACTGAGGGCTCACGCCCTTCAGATCTTCTTCTCTCTGCGCTGGTGGAGAGCATGGGTGCTTGCCTTTGCAGGTCCTCTCATGCTGTGTGGACTCGCCATGTCATTGAACCGGATCTGAACGTTGCCTGAAGCGCAGGGCGGCAAAGAACCTTCACCGTTGGGTGCCGAGAAGGCTTGACCAGGATCGTTCCAGGCTCGATCCCCGCCTGGAGAATGCCGTCAAGCGTCAGAGTAGACTCCCAGGGCATGAGCCTGGACGCGAACGAGCGCGCGGCGCTGTCCCTGATGGGCCTCTCCGTAGGAGACGCCTTCGGCGATCAGTTCTTCCGCTTCGCGGAGCAGGAGGAACGGCTCGTCGCCGAGCGCATGGCTCCTCCCGGGCCGTGGCCCTACACGGATGACACGGAGATGGCGCTGTCGGTGGTCGCCATGCTGAGGCGGCACGGGAGAATCGAGCAGGACCCGCTCGCGCTCGATTTCGCCCGTGGCTATGACCCCTCGCGCGGCTATGGCCCCGCGATGCACCGGGTCCTCAACGCCCTGCGTGAAGGACAGCCGTGGGCGGAGGTCACGCGGCGCGAGTTCTCGGGGCAGGGGTCCTGGGGCAATGGGGCGGCCATGCGTGTGGGCCCCTTGGGGGCCTACTTCGCGGAAGACCTGCACGCCGTCGTCGAGCAGGCTCGCCGCTCCGCCGAAGTCACCCACGCACATCCCGAGGCGCTCGCGGGCGCCATCGCCGTCGCCGTCGCGGCGGCACTGGCCTGGAACTGCCGCCTGGAGAGTCCGCGGCCTGGCCGCGCCGGTTTCCTGGACCGCCTGCTGCCCTTCGTCCCCGCCAGCGATGTCCACAGCCGGTTACGCAAGGCGCGGGATCTGCCCGCGAACTCCAGCGTCCCCTTCGCCGTGAGCGTGCTCGGCAATGGCACCAACCTGTCCGCGCAGGACACGGTGCCCTTCGCGCTCTGGTGCGCGGGCGAGCGGCTCGACGACTTCGAACAGGCCCTCTGGCTCACGGTCAGCGGAGGCGGAGACCGGGACACCACGTGCGCCATCGTGGGAAGCATCGTGGTGCTCGCTTGCGGTGCCGAGAGCATTCCCTCGGCCTGGCTCACTGCCCGGGAGCCATTGCCCAACGCCAGCGAGCGGTGACGACTACTTGTACTCGGGCTCGGTGCGAGCGGAGCGAGCGGGGAGGGGGCGCGGAATGGCCTTCTTCTCGGCGGAGAGCCACTCGCCGTCATAGGTCGTGAGCAGCCGCTCGAGCCCCTCAGCCCAGAGCGGCGCGGTGTCGTCGATGGATCGACGGATCCACCACGCCGTTGCCGAGCGCACATGGTTCGGATCGTGACCGCCCCAGTTCTCGTCCGCGGTGCCGAGCACCTCATGGTAGAAGTCGAGGGTCGGGCCGAACGCATCGGTGGCACCCCGCTGGGCGGCGCTCAGGTACGTCTTCCTCTCGGCCTGGACCCAGCTGGAGTTGGCGGAGAGCGCGCGCCAGACGCGGTAGTACGTGCGCGCCAGCGTGCGCGCGGAGCGGTCGTAGACGGCCTGGGTCTCCTGGCGCAGTGCCTCGTCCGTCGCGGCGGGGACCAGCGCCGTCGTCGCCCACTTCACGAAGGCGGGATCGTAACGGCCGAAGTCCTTGGAGCTCTGCAGGTTGAGCTTGCCGTTCTGGTGCGGGCCCGAGCGGAAGGGCTTCACTGGCGCCAGCGAGAGGAACGTCTTCCAGGAGATGACCGAGAGCGCGCGGCAGAAGAAGTTCCGCATGCCCCCTTCGTCGCCATAGTCGAACGCAAGGTCGTCCCCGCAACGCGGTCCGCTCGCCTGGGGCAGCAGGTGCCAGGCCTCGGAGAGGCTCTTGGCCCGCTTATCCTCGGCGCCTTTCTTCCGCGGGCGCGACGTATCGGCAGGCGGTGCCTTCGACCGGGGACCATCATCGCCGCCGGCGACAGCCGCGCTGGAGAGGAGGACGGCGGCCAGGGCCACCGCGGACACGGACACGACCAGGAGACGCATGCTTCCTCCGCAGGAAGCCGAGTCTGGCATAACGGCCGTGGAGGAGGGGGCGCTCGCGCCGTGCGAATCGGAGGAGCAATCTGATCGCAGAGGGTAGGTGGGTGTGGGACCAGGAGGGCCAGCTCGTCCCCACCTGATCCGAAACCCTCTCCGTCCGGAACCCGACCCCCGCTCCTGGCCAGACGTTCGTTTCTTCAGCCTGAGCCCCGCCGACGTGGCGCGGAGGGTGGCCGAAACGTCATCCACCGTGCGCTGCGGGTTTCACCCGTGAAAAAAATGCACGGTCCGGGGTACTCCGCACCTTGCCCGTGGGGCATCGGATGTGCACTTGGATGCGCCAACACGGAAGCCGCGCGTCGCTGGGACGCTCCGGTCTCCGAGGGGGCGCTGATCCTCACAGTACACCGCGGCCTGCCCCCACACGGCCGCGCCGGGACCCTATGTTGACCGTCCGTTCACTTCGCGTGCTCACCACGATGATCCTGGCCCTGACGGCCCTGAACGCCGCCGGGCAGCAGGAGCAGCTCCTCGAGCCAGCCGTCGTCCGCAACCGCCTCTACCGGCCCGCGGGCAACCTGGAGTTCTCACCCAGCGTGGGCGTCTCGATGCTCACCTACCTCACCGCCCACTACACGCTCGACGTGGGGGTGGCCTACAACCTCTTCGACACCATCGCCGTGGAAGGCCGCGCCGGCTACGCCTTCAGCCGGCAGACGGGCCTGGCCCGCTCCATCTCCGAGAGCTTCCTCGGCCGCGACGACAAGAAGGTCACCGACGAGCTCCAGGACCTGTGGCGGATGAACCTCCACGGCATCTTCGGCGTGCGCTGGGCTCCCGTGTACGGGAAGCTCTCGCTGCTGGCCGAGGTCCCCGCGCACTTCCAGGTGTACCTGTGGGGCGGCGGCGGGATGGCCTCGTTCCAGCGCCAGTCGCTGATCCAGTGCTCCCAGGTGGTGAACCGGGACCTGGGCATCTGCGACGACCGCACCGATCCGCTCGATCGCTCCACCTCCTCCGAGAACTTCTGGGTGAAGGAGTCGCGGGTGGCTCCGGTGGTGAGCGCGGCGGTGGGCTTCCGGTTCTTCGCCTTCGAGCGGCACGGCGTGAAGTTCGAGCTGCGGGACTGGGTGTTCCGCGACGCCTACCGCGTGGAGCTGTCTCGGGATGACTGGGAGGCGGGCCGCGAGACGGGCACGCCCGCCGCGAGCCCGGGCTTCACGCACCTGGTCCAGTTCGACATCGGCTACACCTTCCTCTTCTAAGAACCCATGCGAACGATCCTGTCCTTCGCGGTGCTTCTGTCCACGGTCGCCGGCGCGCAGCCCGCTGTCGCGCAGGCCGAGCCCACGGTGCCCGCGCCCGGCGCCGAGACCTCCATTCCGCCCTCGGTGTCCGCGCCCTCGGAGCCCGTGGCCCGTCCTCAGACGCCGCCCGCGCACGAGATGGGGACCACCGTCCCCACGGAGCAGTCCCGCCCCGCGCCCCGAGCTCCCTCCGCCGACGAGGCCGAGGAGACCGAGGCCCCGGCGCCCACCGAGGCCGCCGCGCCCGCTCCGGAGCAGCCCGCCTCGGATGCTCCCGTGGCGGTGGCGGACGTGGACACGGAGCTGCGCACCACGACGCCGGAGCAGCAGCGGCTGGTGCACGGCGCGCCGCTCTACAACCCGAACGTCTCGGTCCACATCGTCCAGAAGAAGCGCTTCGCGGACGAGGGCAGGCACGAGTTCGCGCTCTACCCGGTGGCGGTGCAGGTGAACGGCCGCTTCACCAACCACGCGGGCAGCGCGCTCAACTACACGTACCACCTGCAGGAGAACTTCGCCGTCCAGCTCACGGGCCAGTACAACTGGTACTCCAACGAGAGCGGCTTCAACCTGGAGCTGATCGACAAGGTGCGCGAGCAGGCGCAGGCGGCCTCCTCGCTGCTGCTGAACTGGGGCGCGCAGGCCGGCGTCGAGGTGACGCCGTTCTATGGAAAGTTCGCCTTCTACGACAACCACCTGGCGCAGTTCAGCCTCATCATCAGCGGCGGCGCGGGCTTCGGCGGCACGCGGCACCTGATCCGCCCGGAGGTGGACAACGAGGTGGAGGGCGAGACGTTCACCGTCCCGGCCCGCTTCGGCGACACGGGCACCAAGTTCCTGGGCTCGGTGGGCGGAGGCTTCCGCATCCAGTTCGGCGACTCCTACGCCGTGCGCTTCGAGGTGAAGGATCTCGTCTACACCGCGCGCGTGGATCGGGTGGACGGCTGCAACCTGGCCGACTTCGAGAAGATGGAGGCCGCGCGCGCCAGCAACGCCCCGTTCTCCGAGCTGGCGCTCAGCGGCAGCTGCCGGTTCCAGAAGTTCGACGGCGTGGACCCCAAGACGAAGAAGAACTACCGCGAGGACATCATCCTCGGGAGGGACCTGGTGGCCGAGCCCTCCTCGGACGTCCTCAACAACGTGAGCTTCTACGCCGGCTTCTCGATCCTCTTCTGATGGAAACCCCTGTCATGTCCCGACTGCTCGCACTCGTCGCCATCGCCCTGGTTCCGCTCACGGCGTCCGCCCAGGACGCGGGCGCCTACAACCGCGCGCTCGCCGCCTTCAACGCGGGGGATCTCGACACGGCCGCGCCGCTCTTCTTCGAGGCCTCCGAGGGTGGCTCGGATCCGGAGACGAAGGGCAAGGCCGAGTACTACCTGGCGCAGACCTTCGCGAAGAAGGGGCTCCCGGTGAGCGCCTTCGTCACCTATGCGGCCATCATCAAGGAAGGCCCCAAGCACCCCTCGTACCTCAAGGCGGTGGAGGGGCTCGTCGACATGCAGCAGCAGCTGGACGAGCAGAACCTGATCCCCAGCCTCCTGAACCAGGCCTACACGGACGAGGTGAGGGATCAGTGGGTGACGCTGCCCCGCGAGGTGCTCGCGCGCATCAACTACCTGGTGGGCACCATCAGCCACCGCCGCGGCCGCTTCGAGGAGGCGCGCTCGCTGCTGGAGGCCGTGCCGTCCGAGAGCCGCGTCTACGCCAAGGCGCAGTACCTGCTGGGCATCGTCCTGGCGGATCCGCGCTTCCCGGGCCGTCCGGGCGAGGCCGAGACGCTGGACAAGGCCGCGCTGGCCGCCTTCCAGAAGGTGCTGAGCCAGAAGGGCGAGCAGGCCGAGCGGCAGCTCGAGCTCAAGGAGACGCGAGAGCTGGCGATGCTGGGGCTCGGGCGCCTGCACTACGGCCGCGGGGAGTACAAGGAGGCGAGCGACGCCTACGAGGGCGTGCCGCGCTACTCGCGCTACTGGGACCAGGCCCTCTTCGAGAACGGCTTCTCCCGCTTCCAGAACGAGGACTTCGGCGGAGCGCTCGGCAGCCTCCAGGCGCTGCATGCGCCCCAGTTCGCCGGTGCCTTCCAGCCCGAGTCGTGGATCCTCAAGGCGACCGTCTACTACTACAGCTGCCTCTTCGACGAGGTGAAGACGACGCTGGCCGCGTATGACGAGGTGTACGGGCCCATGGCGCAGCAGCTCCAGCCCTTCGTGGGCGAGGACATGGAGTTGATCCCGGCCTTCAACCTGGTGTCCGCCGCGGAGAACCGGCGGCTGCCGCGCCCCGTCTACCTGTGGATCCGCAACAACGAGCGCGTCCGCGAGGTGATGCGGGTGCTGGCCAACGTGGACGCGGAGAAGCGGTCCATCGCTGGGATGTCTTCCTGGAAGGGTAGCGCGCTGGCGACGCAGACGATGGCGGCGCTGGAGGATGTGCGCAACACGCTGCTCCAGGTGGGCGGCACGCTGGCCAAGAGCCGCCTGCGCGAGGCGGCCGACAACCTGCGCACCTTCTCGGACCAGGCGGAGATCATCCGCGTGCAGACGGCGCTCGATCAGAAGGATCTGCTCCAGGCCGGCGTGGACCAGAAGGCACTGCTCACCCGGCAGTCGCTCTACCGGCCCGCCATGCCCGGGGCCGCCTGGAACTACTGGAAGTTCCAGGGCGAGTTCTGGATCGACGAGATCGGCTACTACCAGTACACCCTCAAGCGGGGGTGTCCGGCGAAGCCGGCCCAGGAGCGCTCCGAGCTGGGCGCGCGATAGGCTCGGGTAGCACTCGGGCGGTCAGGAGTAACGGGGCAGGCCCGCGCGTTGTTCCGCGCCGTGGCCGCCCCGTTTTCCTGTTCAGCCGTCGAAAGCCGTAGTGCCCTCCGGGGCGCATTCCGTCGTGTTGGCACGGTTGCAGCACTTCTCATTCCAGGAGTGCGCGTCTACCTTCGGTCGTCCCTTCGATGGCAGGAGTTCGCATGAAGGCGTTCCTTCGTTTCGGTGCGCTGGCGGTGGGTGTAGCGCTCACCGCGAGCGGGGTGGGGGAGGCGGCAGCCTCCAAGAGGGCGGCGAAGAAGCCTCCAGCGGCGGCAGCCAAGGCGGGCGCGACGTCGAAGAAGTCCACGGCCTCCAGGTCCGCGTCCAAGGACGCCGCGACCAGGCCGGTGTCGGCCATCCCGGGTGAGCCCGAGGAGAAGGAGCGGCGCAACGGCCCCGCGCGGGTGAGCCCGGCCGCCGGCAAGTTCGCCGATCTGCCGCGCATCGCCGACAGCAAGAAGGACGCGCTGGCGGACAAGAAGCGCGACGAGGCCATCGAGGGCTTCAAGCGGCTGATCCCGAAGATCCAGGACGGCACCTCGCGCAAGGCCGACCTCTTGTACCGGCTCTCGGAGCTGTACTGGGAGAAGTCCAAGTACCTCTACCGGCTGGAGATGGACCGGTACCTGGAGGCGGAGAAGAAGTACGACGCGGCGGTGGCGCGCGGCGAGAAGGTGGAGGCCCCGAAGGAGGACCACCGCGATAGCGAGCGCTACCGCGCGGAGACGATGAGCCTCTACGAGGACATCCTGCGCGACTATCCGCAGTACGAGCTGCGTGACGAGGTGCTCTTCTCGCAGGCCTACAACCTCCAGGAGCTGAACCGCGGCCCGGAGGCGGTGAAGCGCTACGAGGAGCTGATCCGCGACTTCCCGAAGTCGCAGTTCGTCCCGGACGCGTACATCCAGCTGGGCAACCACTACTTCGAGAACAACAAGCTCGTCCCGGCCAAGCAGAACTACGAGAAGGCGCGCGACACGGGCGTGCCGAAGATCTACGCCTACGCCATCTACAAGCTGGCCTGGTGCGACTACAACAGCGGTGACTACGAGCAGGGCCTCCAGAAGCTGCAGGAGGCGGTGCAGTTCGCGGAGACGCGCGGCGAGGAGCTGGGCGACCTCAAGACGGAGGCGCTCAATGACCTGACCGTCTTCTTCGTGCAGCTCGATCAGCCCAAGGAGGCCATCGCCTACTTCAAGGCGAAGGCGCCGACGAAGCGGCAGGCGCGGCTCATCTCCAAGACGGCGGTGGGGCTGGCGGACGCCGGCCACTTCGACAGCGCGATCCACATGTTCCGCTGGCTCATCGAGGACAAGCCGATGGGGCCGGGCGCGCCCGAGTACCAGCAGGCCATCGTCCGGGCCTACGAGGGGCTGCGCCAGCGCACGCAGGTGCGCTCCGAGATGAAGAAGATGGTGGAGCTCTACCGGCCGGGCGGGACGTGGTGGGAGGCCAACACCGGCAACAAGACGGTGCTGCGCAACGCCTTCAACGTCACCGAGGAGGCCATGCGCGTGATGGTGACGGAGTACCACCAGGAGGCGCAGAAGACGCGCCAGGTGGAGACCTACCGGCTCGCGCGCGACATCTACAAGGAGTACGTGGACACGTTCGCCTCCAGCAAGGATCCGGAGTTCATCTCGGACTCGGCCTTCAACCTGCGCTTCTTCTACGCGGAGATCCTCTGGACGCTCGAGGAGTGGGAGGCGGCCGCCGCCCAGTACGACTCCGTGGTGGCGTTCCAGATCCCGGACCGCGACTCGGCGCGTGAGGTGTCCAACGAGTCCTACCGCAAGAGCGCCTCGTTCGCCGCGGTGCTGGCCTACGACAAGCTGGTGAAGATCGAGCGCGGCCAGCTCACCAAGAGCGACCTCAAGGACGGCCAGAAGGTCGACGAGAACAAGTACAAGGGCGACGTCGAGAAGAAGCGCATCGTCAAGAAGGACGCGAAGGAGCAGCAGGAGCAGCCGCTCACGCGCTTCGAGGAGCGCCTGGTCGCCGCGTGCGACGTCTACAACAAGCTCTATCCGGACAACCCGGACGAGGTGGACCTGCGCTACCAGGCGGCGGTCATCCTGTATGACCGGAACCACTTCGTGGACGCCGCGCGGCGCTTCGGAGAGATCATCGTCAAGTACCCGGAGGAGCGGCGCTCGCGGGACGCGGCGGACCTGACCATGTTCGTGCTCGAGAGCCGCGAGGAGTGGTACGAGCTCAACCAGCTGTCGCGCCAGTTCATGGCCAACAAGAAGCTGACGAAGCCGGGCACCGAGTTCGCCACCCGCGTGGCCAAGGTGGTGGAGGGCAGCCAGTACAAGTGGGTGGATGAGGTCGTCTACCGCAAGGAGAAGAACCCGAAGAAGGCCGCCGAGCTCTTCCAGGAGTTCGTCACCGAGTTCCCCAAGTCGGAGAACGCGGACCGGGCGCTCACCTACGCGATGATCATCTTCCAGGAGGCCGCCGAGCTGGATCGCGGCGTCGAGGCCGGCGAGCGCGTCCTGCGCGAGTATCCGGATAGCGTCTTCAACCTGAAGGTCCGCTACACGCTGGCCGGCTTCTACGAGAAGATGGCCGAGTTCAAGAAGGCCGCCGAGGCGTACGAGGCCTTCGTCGCCGCCTATGACACCGCCACGGGCAACGGCTCGGGCGCGAAGAAGGGCAAGGGCGCGAAGAAGGCTCCGGCGTCGAAGGTCGCCCAGAGCGGCGGCGAGCGCCAGCAGCTCATCCAGGAGGCCGAGGCGTGGGTGGCCGACGCGCTCTTCAACGCGGGCCTCTGGTGGGAGGGCGTGGGCGCCTCGCCGAAGGCCATCGCCGCCTACAGCGCGTACATCTCGCGCTTCCGGGACCGCAAGGACGTGCCGCAGCTGGCCTTCAACATCGCCCTGGTCCACGAGAAGGACGGACGCTGGGAGAGCGCGGCGAAGGCGTTTGCCTCCTTCGCGGACACGTACGCGAAGGACTCGCGCACCACCGCCGGCCAGCTCTACCTGGCGAAGTACCGCGAGCTGATGGCGTACCGGCAGCTCAAGAGCCCGCGGGACATGGAGCGCGTGCAGGGCGAGCTGGTGCGCGGCTGGGCCCGGCTCTCCGAGGAGGACAAGAAGAACGTCAGCCTGCTGGACGCCTACGCCCACGCTCGCTTCCTGGAGCTGGAGTCGCTGTGGAAGCGCTACACGGACATCAAGTTCTCGCGCGTGTCCACCATCCGGAGGGATCTGGCCGCCAAGCAGCGCGAGATCCAGAAGGTGGAGAAGGAGTACGCGGCGGTGCTGGCCATCGGCTCGGGCGAGTGGGGCATCGCGGCGCTCACCCGGATCGGGCTTGCGTACTCGGACTTCGCTCGCAACATCCTCGAGTCGCCGGATCCCAAGGGGCTGGATGAGGATCAGCTGGCCATGTACCGCAGCGAGCTCGAGAACCTGGCGCTCCCGCTCGAGGACAAGTCCACCGAGGCGCTGGAGAAGGCGCTCGACAAGGCCTACGAGCTGTCCATCTACAACGAGTGGACGCTGGCGGCGCAGGACCAGGTGAACAAGTACCGTCCGGGGGCCTACGCCCAGGTGCGGCAGGTGCCCTTCCGCGGCAGCGAGTTCTTCGCCACCTCGGACGTGGCCAAGGATCCGGGGATGTCGGCCGCCGCCACCGCGGGCGCCGCTCCCGCCGCTCCCGCCGCCGCTGGCACTCCGACGCCGGCTCCGGCGACTCCGGAGTCCCAGTCGGCTCCTCAGTCTCCTCCACAGGGCTCGCCCGCGCCCGCCGCCACGGTGGGGGAGGCCCGGCCGTGATGCGCACTCCATCCAAGGTACCCGCAGGGAAGACCGCCATGACGATCGCCCGCACGTTCGCCGCCGCCGCGCTCGCCTTCACGACCGCGTGCGCCAAGGCTCCCCAGGTCAAGCCGTCACCTGTCACCGAGGTGGCGCCCAGGCCGTCGCCGACGCAGGTGGCTGCTCAGCCCTCCTCGCCCGCGGCGTCGCCCTCGGCGGCTCCGTCGTCCGGGGCCAACGAGTCCGGGACGCACCAGCTGTTCGTGTCGGCGCTCGCGTCGTTCGACGCGGGGGACTACGACGCCGCGCGCAAGGGCTTCGAGGAGGTGGTGGCCAAGGCCCCGCAGAGCCTCAACGCCCAGTTCAACCTGGGGCTCATCGCCGAGCGCCAGGGCCGGCTCGCGGATGCCCAGGCGGCCTACGAGAAGGTCCTCTCGGTGGACGCCAACCACCAGCCCTCGCTGCTGAACCTGGGCCGGCTGTACCGGCTGCAGGACCAGTTCGAGTCCGCCATCAACCTGTACGAGAAGGCGCTGAAGACGCCGGGCCGCGAGCATGACGTGGCGCTGCTCAACAACCTCACGGTGGCCTACCGGCTGGCCGGGAAGTTCGAGCAGGCCGAGGCCACCGCCCGGCGCGTGCTGGCGCGCAGCAAGGACAACCCCGAGGCCTACAAGAACCTGGCCCTCATCTACTACGACCAGGGGCAGTACCGGCTGGCGGAGGTGGTGAGCGCCAACGCGCGCAAGCTCGCGGAGAGCGATCCGGGCGTCTACAACAACCTGGGGATGATCTACCTGAAGCTGAACGATCGCTCCCGCGCGCTGGCCCAGTTCCAGAAGGCCGTGTCGCTCGATCAGAAGTTCGCTCCGGGCCACCTGAACATCGGCGCCATGGCGCTGGCCTACCGGGACTACCTGGGCGCGGAGCGCTCCTTCGCCAAGGCGGTGGAGCTCGATCCCACCTCCTACGAGGGCCACCTCTATTACGCCTACGCGCTCGACGGGCAGAAGGGGCGCGACCCGAAGAAGGGGCTCGCGGCGGGCGAGGCCTTCGAGAAGGTGCTCACCCTGCGCCCCGAGCAGCCGGATGCCGTCTGCGGCGCCGGCTGGGCCTACGCGGCGGACCGGGGCGGCTGGGACAAGGCGCTCGGCTTCCTCGAGCGCTGCAAGGGGCTGCAGAGCACCTCCGATCAGGACAAGCAGATGATCGAGGCGAAGCTGCAGGGCATCGCGGCCATGAAGAAGAGCGGCGCGCAGCAGCCCGCCGACGAGGAGAGGAAGGAAGCCACCCCGGCCCAGGGCGGCGACGGTTCGCTGCTCGACAAGGTGTCCGAGGATGCGGCGCGCCAGGAGGGCACTCCTCCCGAGGAGGTGGCGCCCGCGGGTGATGCGGCCTCCAGCGAGGCTCCGGCGGGCAATGACGCTCCGAGCAGCACGCCTGCTCCCTCTCCTGTCCCGTGAGCACCCCGGACGGGACAAATGACCGGACGCAGTGAGAAGATTTTTCACCTTTGGGGGCGGGCGACGTGGCAGGCGCGAGGCAAGTTCCCTACGATCCAAGGGGTTGGGCCTGGATCGACTCCTGCAAGGATCTGCGGGAACCTCTTCCAGGGCCCGCTGTCGAAACCGATGGGTGAACGGAGGCTGAAGATGAAGCGACTGGCATCGGCGGTGGTGGCGGCGGCGGTGTGGGCAGGCCCTGCGGTGGCTCAGGAGAAGGACGAAGTGAAGGTCATCCAGGAGGAAGACAAGACGGTCTATCGGAAGAAGACCGTCATCGACTTCACGGATGTCACGGTCGAGGGCGAGCTCACCAAGCCCGAGGGCTCCTACGTCCTCAACCGGAAGAAGACGGACTTTCAGAGCCTCATCAAGGTCCGGGACAACTTCAACCCCGAGCTGCAGAAGTCGGTGGACAACCTCTAGCGCCTGAAGGGGGCGCGCGTTTTCTGGGTGTGGAAGGGGAAGGGAACGATCCTCATGGCGGCGGCGAAGAACAACGGATTGAGGTTGCGCATCACGGGGCCGGACGGGTCCACGATGGAGACCATCGCGGACGCGGAGAGCATCATCGTCGGCTCGGGTGCACAGGCGGCGGTGAAGATTCCGGACCCTAGCGTCTCCAACCTCCACCTGATGTTGAAGGTGGACAAGGACGGCGGGGTGACGGCGATTGATCTCGGCAGCGAGTCCGGGACGCAGGTGGGCGGGCAGCGGCTGATGGTGCCCAAGCCCCTGGCGTCCGGAGACGTGCTGACGGTGGGCGCATCCCGGGTGGAGGTGCTCTTCGGAGAGGCGGAGCCGCCGGCGCCCAAGGTGCCGGTGGGCGCGCAGGTGAGCGGCAGGGCCTTCCAGGGCTCGGTGACGCAGCGCACGCCGGCGCCTCCGGCCAGGCACGCGGCGCCCGAGGTAGTGGTGCCGCCGTCGAGCCGGACGCTGACGCCTCCGGGGCTGCGGATGAAGGGGGCGGCGACGACGCCGGTGCCCCTGCCGACGAAGAAGCCGGAGACGCCGGCCCACCTGCAGGAGCCGCTGCCGCCGGACGCCGTGCCGACGCCCGAGGCCAAGGTGCTCCAGGTGGCGATGCTCTGGGGCGACCAGATCCTCGAGGTGCAGCACTTCCGGGACGGGGTGCCTGTCACCATCGGCGAGGCCAAGAAGAACTTCTTCCACGTCTTCACGTCCGAGGTGGGCGCGCGCCACGTGCTCGCGGTGGCCCAGGGCGACAAGGTGGAGCTGCGCGTGCCCGCGGGTGGCGGCGTCTTCGTCACCACTCGGGGCGATGTGCGGACCAAGAGCGCGCTGCGCGCTTCCGGCCAGCTGGCGCCGTCGGTGGCGAGCCAGGGCCAGGTCCTCTCGCTGGGCCTGCACGACCGGGCGGAGGTGTCGCTCGGGACGATCTCCTTCGTGGTGCGGTACGTGAGGCCGTCGCCAACGGTCCAGGTGAACACGCTGAACGAGGCGGACTTCACCTACTTCAAGATCGCCTGCATCACGGTGATGGCGGCCGCGGCGGTGGTGGCGGCCATGCTGCTGACGCCGCGCTCGGAGCTGCCCACGCCGGATGACATCCTCCGGGACCAGGAGCGCGTGGCGAAGTTCCTCATCAAGCCCGAGCAGAAGGTCGAGGTGAAGAAGCTGAAGCTGGCCGGGGTGGAGGAGGGCGCCAAGGCCAAGGACGAGGAGGGCAAGTTCGGCAAGGAGGAGGCGAAGAAGGCCGAGGCGGATCCCTCGAAGCCGGGCACTCCGGTGGTGGACAAGACCAAGCGCGAGAAGGACCGCCAGGTGGTGGGCAAGGTGGGTCTGCTGGGCGCCTTCAAGGGCCTGAAGGGCGGCGCCTCGGATGTGTTCGGGCCGGGCGGCCTGGGCACCGGCATCAACAACTCGCTCGGTGGCCTGAAGTCGGGCGCGGGGCTGGGGGATGCGCAGGGCGTGGGTGGCCTGGGCTCTCGCGGCAACGGCACGGGCGGTGGTGGCACGGCGCTGGGCATCGGCGGCCTGGGCACCAAGGGTGACGGTCGCGGCACCGGTGGCCGCGGCGGCATCGACCTGGGTGGCAAGGGCAAGGCGACCACGAAGATCATCCCTGGCAAGACGACGGTGGTCGGCGGTCTCGACAAGGAAGTGATCGCCAAGATCATCCGGCAGCACCAGAACGAGATCAAATACTGCTACGAGTCCGAGCTGAACAAGAACCCGAGCCTGGCGGGCAAGGTGGCGGTGGCCTTCACCATCGACCCGGCGGGCGCGGTGGCGGACGCCTCGGTGACGGAGACGACGCTGAACAACTCCACGGCGGAGAACTGCATGCTGTCGCGCATCCGCCGCTGGAAGTTCCCGGAGCCCAAGGGCGGCGGCGTGGTGGCGGTCACCTACCCGTGGCTCTTCTCGCCCGCGGGTACCGAGGAGTAGGGCTCGGCCGTCTGGCTCGGAGCTGAAGTGTGAGAGCCTCCGGTGCGCCTCAGGGTGCCCGGGGGCTCTTCTCTTTGCGGGCCGCCTCGGGGGCTCGAGGCGGAGTCGTGGGATGGATGACGTTCGCCCTGAAGAAGTTTCACGTCGAGCGTTGCCGACGTGCGGGAGGCGTCATTAACGTCCAGCGCCGCTTCGGGATGTTCCTGGGAGGGCCTGCGTCGGGAGGTACTGTGAGGAAGTTCCTGCTGGTCGCCGCGCTTGCGCTGTCCACCTCTGCCCTGGCGGGTCCGCCGCCCGAGGGCGTGGAGTTCAAGCCTCGTCGCGGCTTCTTCACCGAGACGGACATCGGGATGTTCTTCACGCTCGGCGGGGAGAACACGTACTCGAACGCGCAGTCGTACCTGCAGCTCGGCGTGGGGTATGACCTGACGGAGACGATCTCGCTCGGGCTGCACTTCGGGCTGGGCTCGTCCGCGGCGAACTGCTTCGCGGGCTACCTGCCGGACTCGGACATCTGCGCCCTGTCGGACAACTTCACGGTGGCCTTCGGCGACATGACGGCCGCGTACCACGTGCGGATGACCGACCGGCTCTACCTGACGCCGAAGATCGCGGCGGGGTACACGCGGCTGGATCCGGCGCCGGTGGACGTGGACGGGGATCCGGGCCGCTCCATCAACGCGCTGAACGCGGGCGTGGGCATCGGCATCGAGTACGGGACGATGATGGACCACTTCTCGGTGGGCGCGGACTTCCTGGCCCGCTACATCATCGGTCCGAACATCCCCACGTTCGCGCTGTTCCCTCGCGTGAAGTACACGTTCTGAGGCCTGGGCGCCGGGTCGAACCGGCACCGTCCGAGCCTGGAGACGCCGACCGTCCGAGCCGCGAGACGGTCAGCACCTCCCGCAGTACGTAACAGGCTGATTTCACGGCGGCCGTGCGCTGGCGTCGGGCCTGCAATGGGTCCCCGGGTCTCACTCACCCGGAGAATCCATGCAACCGATTCGTGATGTCTCGCAGCGCAACGCCTGCCTCGCCGATGACCCGGAGGGAGCGGCGTCGCGGACCACCACCGCGTATGTCGTCCAGAAGGGCGACACGCTCTCGAAGATCGCCGCGGGTCTTCAGCGGCAGGGCCTGGTGGGAAGCACCGCGGAGCTCGTCCGCCGGATCCTCACCCTCAATCCCCAGATCAAGGATCCGAACCGGATCGAGAAGGGCGACACGCTGCAGTTGCCCGCGGTCCCCGCGCAGGCGCCTCAGCGGCAGGCGGAGTCGAAGCACAACCGCCTCGAGGGCTACTTCGTCCGCTTCCCGATGACGCCGGCCTACCTGCCGCCGCTCCTGGCGGAGAAGAGCGGGCCGAGCTTCTCGGCGGGCCTGGCGGCGATGACGGGCAAGGCGCCGGCCCCGGCTCCAGCGGCTTCCTTCCTGCGCACCGACGGCAAGCCGTTCCCGACCTCCCAGGATGGGACCCCGCGGTACAAGCAGCGCGACATGGATGCGGGCGGCAATTGGGGGGACCGGTACCTGGGAGACAAGGCTGCGGAACCCAAGCGCATCGCGGACAAGGGCTGCGCGTTGACGTCCGTGGCGATGGCTCTCAGCAAGCTCTCGGGAGAGACGATCACCCCGGGAGTGCTGGATGCCTTCCTCGACACGCATGACGGCTACGTTGGCAACAGCCTCAAGTGGGCGACGGCGGGGCAGGCGACGCAGTCGCCCATCTCGGTGACGAAGACGACCACCTGGAACCTGGACGCCATCGACAAGGAGCTGGATGCGGGGCGTCCCGTGGTGCTGGCGGTGGACTACAAGGTGGGCAGCAGCGGTGGCAATGTCGGCACGGACCACTGGGTGTGCCTCACGCGCCGGGGCACGGACGGGGTCTACTTCGCCAACGATCCGGCCACGGGCGCGGAGATCCGGTTCCAGAAGCAGTCCGATGGGCAGTTGCAGCAGATCAATGAGAGCGGAGGCTCCCCGCCGAAGCCGTACCGCAGCTCGGGCGAGTTCGCCACCTTCAGCAAGGCGGTGCAGTCATGAGGGAGCTGGTGAGCCTTGCCCGCTTCCTCCTCGTTCTCGCGGCGATCCTGGCGACGGAGGCGCTGGCGGCTCCATCCTTCACATCCGTTTCGGCGTGCGTCCACCCAGGTGCCAGGCAGTGAAGGAACTGTCGGGAGAGGTCGGATGGACCGGCCTGCTCCAAGCACCTATGAGGGTTGTCATGCACCGAATGCTGGGGATGAGCACGAGCCTGATCGCGGTCCTGCTGACCGCGTGTGGAGAGGCGGTGGAGCCCCCTGCGCCGCCTCCCGCTCCTCCCACGTACCACCGGGACATCGCGCCGCTGGTCCAGGAGAAGTGCGGGAGCTGCCACTCCGAGGGAGGGATCGCGCCGTTCGCGCTCGGGACATACGAGGAGGTCTTCGCGCTGCGCGGAGCCATCAAGGGGGCCGTGAAGGCACGCATGATGCCGCCGTGGATGCCGGGCAAGGACTGCACGGAGTACCTGCAGGATCGCTCGCTCTCGGACGAGCAGATCGCGCTGATCTCGCGCTGGGTGGATGAGGGTGGAGCGGAGGGAGACCCCGCGGAGGCCCCTGCTGGAGTGTCAGTGCAATCGGGAGGGCTCTCCCGCGCGGATCTGACGCTGGCGATGCCCACGGAGTACTCACCAACGCAGACGCCGGATGAGTACCGCTGCTTCATCCTCGACTGGCCGGAGACGGCGGTGCGCTACGTCAGCGGGTTTCGCGGCAACCCGGGGCAGCCCTCGATCGTTCACCACGTGATCGCGTTCCTGGCGAAGCCCGACGAGGTGGCCGCCTTCCAGGCGTTGGACGCGGCGGACCCGAACCCGGGGTACAGCTGCTACGGAGGCCCAGGCCGGCCGGGAAACACGGTGTCGTGGCTCGGCAGCTGGGTGCCGGGCAGCGGCGGCGCGGACTACCCCGCCGGCACCGGCATTCGAGTGGATCCCGGCTCCAAGATCGTCCTGCAGGTCCACTACAACCTGAGTGGGGCGAACGCGGCGGCCGATCGGACCTCGGTCTCGGTGCGGCTGGAGTCCTCGGTGCAGAAGGTGGCCATCATGCAGCCCTGGGCCAACCCGAACTGGATCGAGGGGGACAACATGCCCATCCCCGCGGGGCGGGCGGATGTGCGGCACCGCTTCTCGTTCGATCTGGTGCCTGTGCTCTCGCAGCTGACGCGAGGGGTGTTTCGCAGCAACGAGCCCATCACCGTGTACGCGTCCGCGTTGCACATGCACACGCTGGGGACGTGGGGCCGGATGGAGATCGAGCGAAGGACCGGGGGCAACGATTGCATGCTCCACATCCCGCGCTGGGACTTCCACTGGCAGGGCAGCTACCAGTTCACCCAGCCCAAGGTGGTGAAGGCGGGGGACCGCATCGCCATCGAGTGCCACTGGGACAACAGCCTGCCCATTGCGCAGGATGTACGGTGGGGTGAGGGAACCAACGATGAAATGTGCCTGGGAACCTTCTACATGACCCAATAGTCGTAGAGATAGGTCATTGGATTGGACTTCTAGCCTTATTTCCTGGGGGATAAGGCTAGAGGGCTTGAAATCTACCAGTGTCATCGCCATGATGCGTCGCGTCGGCTCTTGAGCTGGAGGCGCAATGAAGAAGTGGTTGGCGATGGCTGTCCTGGCAGGCGTGGGAGTGTTGGGCCTGGTCGTGGAGCCGGCGGCCCAGGTGAAGCAGGGTGGCCCCATCAACGCCGCGGACACGGCGTGGATCCTCACCGCGACGGCGCTGGTGCTGCTGATGACGCCGGGCCTGTCGTTCTTCTACGGCGGCATGGTGCGGCTGAAGAACGTGCTGTCCACGCTGATGCAGAGCTTCATGGCCATGGCGGTCATCAGCCTGCTCTGGGTGGTGGTGGGCTTCAGCCTCTGCTTCGGAGACAGCTTCCACGGGCTCATCGGAGATCCGCGAACCTTCTTCATGTTCAGCGGCGTTGGGGGCGAGACGCATCCGGATCTGGCGCCCACCATCCCGCTGCTGCTCTTCGCGCTGTTCCAGCTGAAGTTCGCCATCATCACACCCGCGCTGATCACGGGCGCGTTCGCCGAGCGCGTGCGCTTCAAGGCCTACGTGCTGTTCATGGTGCTCTTCAGCCTGGTCATCTACGCGCCGCTTGCCCACTGGACGTGGCACCCGGAGGGGTTCCTGCGCAAGTGGGGCGTGCTCGACTTCGCGGGCGGCACGGTGGTGCACATGTCCGCGGGCTTCGCGGCGCTGGCGGGTGCGCTGGTGCTCGGGCGCCGGCAGGTGCACCTGGAGAACGCCTCGCATACGCCCGCCAACCTGCCGTTCGTGCTGCTCGGGACGGGCATGCTGTGGTTCGGGTGGTTCGGCTTCAACGCGGGCTCGGCGCTGTCGGCCTCGTCGCTGGCGACGCTGGCGTTCGCGACCACCAACACGGCCTCCGCCGCCGCCATGCTGGGGTGGCTCGCCTTTGACTGGCTGCGCGGCCGCAAGCCGAGCGCCATGGGGGCCTGCGTGGGCGCGGTGGTGGGCCTGGTGGCGGTGACTCCGGCGGCCGGCTTCATCACGGTGGGCCAGAGCATCATGGTGGGTCTGGTGGCGAGCCTGGTCAGCAACGCCGCCGCGCACTTCAAGAGCCGCACCGCGGTGGACGACACGCTGGACGTGTTCCCCTGCCACGGGCTGGGCGGTGTGGTGGGCATGGTGCTCACGGGCGTGCTGGCCAAGGATGTGGGGCTGATCCACGGCGAGACGCGCACCTTCCTCATGCACCTGCTGGGGCTGGTGATCGTCTCCGTGTTCTCCTTCGTCGGCTCGTACCTGCTCTACAAGCTGGTGGACCGCATCGTCCCGCTGCGCGTGACGAAGGAGCACGAGGAACTGGGGCTCGACCTGAGCCAGCACGGCGAGACGGTGGGGGAGACGGCCGTCGCGCCCGCGGCGAAGGAGGCTCCGCGCGCCGAATCCGCTTCCAGCACCGGCTCCCAGTCGTCGGTCCCGCTCCCGGCGTAAGCGGAGCGGTGGCGAGGCGGCAGGCGTCAGCGACGCTCTGCCGCGCAGGATGTCAGAGGTAGGGTCCATTCTCGCTGCATGAGCGAGTGGACGGGCGGGCAGTGGGAGGCGGGGCTTGCGACTACCGAGTGGACACAGCATCCTGGGCGCATGAGCGACCAGCCTCCTCGGAGTGGAGCGGCATACGAGGATCTGGAGAAGCTTCCACCCAACGTCATAGGTGAGTTGGTGGGTGGCGAGCTGTACGTCAGCCCGAGGCCTGCCTCACGGCACGCCTTGGCCACGACAGTCCTGGCAGACGAGCTGGTCGGGCCGTTCGGGCGAGGCAAAGGAGGCCCGGGAGGCTGGCTGCTCCTGTTCGAGCCCGAGCTGCACCTGGGGCAGGACGTGCTGGTTCCGGATCTGGCGGGGTGGCGCCGTGAGCGGATGCCCGAGATGCCGGACACCGTGGGCTTTACGCTTCCGCCCGACTGGGCCTGCGAGGTGCTCTCTCCCTCCACGACGGTGCTGGACCGGGGACGGAAGATGGGCGTCTACGCTCGCGAGGGCGTGAAGCACCTGTGGCTGGTGGACCCCGCGGCTCGGATGCTGGAGGTCTACCGGCTTGAGGGCGGGCGGTGGCTGCTGTTGGGCACGCACGTAGGGCAGGTGGAGGTACGTGCCGAGCCCTTCGAGGCACTCGCGTTGGAGCTGGGCGCTCTCTGGGCTCGCTGAGCTCCAGAGCACCCTCCGGGTTCTCCACCGAAACGTCTCCGGGGGCTCAACGTGGCAGAAGCACCACGCGAGCCCCTGAAGCGACGAATTCGGGGCCGCGCTCGTCCCGCTACGCCTCTTCGCGCTCCTCGCGCTTGCGGTCACGCTCGGCGCGGTAGCGCTCGCCCACCGCGAGCGCCTTCTTGCGCAGGCGCACCGACTTGGGCGTCACCTCCACCAACTCGTCGTCGGCGATCCACTCCAGCGCCTTCTCCAGCCCCATCTCTCGCGGCGGGGTGAGGATGACGTTCTCGTCGCGGCCCGCGGCGCGGATGTTCGTCAGCTTCTTCTCGCGGCAGCAGTTGACGTTCAGCTCGGAGGGGTGGGCGTGCTCGCCGATGATCATCCCCTCGTACACCGTCACGCCCGCGCCCACGAACAGCGCGCCGCGCTCCTGGATGCTGAACAGCGCGTAGGGCACCGTCTCGCCCAGGCGGTCGGACACCATCGCCCCGTTGCTGCGCTTGGGGATGTAGCCGAACCACGGCTCGTAGCCGTCGAACTGGCTGCTCATGATGCCCTCACCACGGGTAATGGTGAGGAACTCCGAGCGGAAGCCGATCAGCCCGCGCGCCGGAATGCGGAACTGGAGCCGCGTGCGGCCCGAGCCCAGCTGCACCATGTCCGCCATGCGGCCCTTGCGAGGCCCCAGCCGCTCGGTGACGGTGCCCACGCTGTTCTCGGGCACGTCGCACACCAGCAGCTCCATCGGCTCGTGCACCTGGCCGTCGATCGTCTTCGTGATCGGCTCCGGGTTGGAGGCCGTCAGCTCGTAGCCCTCGCGGCGCATCGTCTCGATGATGACGGCCAGCTGGAGTTCTCCACGGCCCACCACCCGGAAGGCATCCGGCGTCGCCGTGTCCTCCACGCGGATGGCCACGTTGCGGTAGGACTCGCGGTACAGGCGCTCGCGCAGCTGGCGCGAGGTGACGTACTTGCCCTCCTTGCCCGCCAGCGGCCCGTCGTTCACCCGGAAGATCATCATCATCGTGGGCTCTTCCACGGTGATGCGCGGCAGGGCCACCGGCTTCTCCGGATCGGAGATGGTGTCTCCGATGGAGATGTCCTCGATGCCCGCGATGGAGACGATCTCTCCCGGGCCCGCGTCGGCGATCTCGGTGCGCTTCAGGCCCTGGAAGCCGTACAGCTTGACGATCTTCCCCTTCTCGATCTTGCCGCCCTCACGTACCACCGCCACCGGCATGTTCGGGGTGAGCTTGCCCGACAGGATGCGGCCCACCGCGAGGCGGCCCACGTAGTCGTCGTAGTCCAGGTTGGCCACCAGCAGCTGGGGCACGGTCTGGTCACTCTGGGGCGGGGGAGGGATGTGGTCCAGGATGGCCGAGAAGAGCGGCTCCAGCGTCTTGCCGGGCACCTCGAGCTGCGTCGACGCCTGGCCCTGACGCGCGATGGTGTAGAGCACCGGCATCTCGAGCTGCTTATCGTCCGCGCCCAGGTCGATGTAGAGCGAGTACACCTGATCCAGCACTTCCTTGGCGCGGGCGTCCTGGCGGTCGATCTTGTTGATGACCAGCACCGTCTTCAGGCCCATGCCCAGCGCCTTGCTGAGCACGAAGCGTGTCTGGGGCAGGGGGCCCTCGGCGGCGTCCACCAGCAGGATGACGCCATCCACCAGGCGCAGGCCGCGCTCCACCTCGCCGCCGAAGTCCGCGTGGCCCGGCGTGTCGATGATGTTGATCTGCTTGCCCTTGTAGGTGACGGCCGTGTTCTTCGCGAGGATGGTGATGCCCTTCTCGCGCTCGAGGTCGTTCGAGTCCATCACGCGTTCAACGACGGCCTCGTTGGTGCGGAAGATGCCCGCCTGGCGGAGCATGTGGTCGACGAGGGTGGTCTTGCCATGGTCAACGTGGGCGACGATGGCGACGTTACGGATGTTTTCGCGAGCGATCATACGGACGAAGATTCTGAGCTGAAGGAACAGGGCCTTCCGTGGAACAGGAACTCCCTGAATCCCACCGGAACGCACGAGGCGGGGGCTTATATGCCGCAGCCCCCCCCGTCCGCAATGAACGCCGGTACTTTGAGGCCCTCGGACCTCACTTTCCTTCGTTTTACCGGGGTGTCACATCCTGCCCGGGGGGCAGACGGGGGCTCGAGGGCACGTGGATGCCCAGCCGGTCGCGCAGGAAGCGCTCGATCCGCAGCTCCACCAGCTCGCGGTACTCCAGCGGGGTGGTGTGGGTGCCCAGGGGGACGAGCATCAGCTCGGAGCCGGGGATGTGCTCGGCCATCTTCCGGGACAGCCAGGCCGGGGTGAACTTGTCCCGCTCGCCGGCGATGATGAGCGTGGGCACGTCCACGTGGGGCAGGTGATCCCACGCGGTGTGGTTGGCCATCGAGTCCAGCGTCCGGACGAAGACCACGGGGTCCATCTTGGCCAGGTGCTCGAAGTAGGGGGCGAAGTCCTCACGGGAGAGCAGATCCCGGTTCACCTCGACCGTGAGGGCCACCTGCATGGCCAGCTCCGTCCGCAGCAGCGAGTGGATGAGGCGCCCGGCCCGCTCGGGGTAGCGCTCCACCAGGTGGCGGATGATGGGGAAGACGCGCTTGAGGTAGGTGGAGTCGTGGAAGGTGTCCAGCGGGTTGCCGTAGCTGCCGCAGATGAGCACCAGCCCCCGGACGCGGTGGGCGTAGCGGCGGTGGAACTCCAGCGCCACCTGCACGCCCATGGAGTGGCCGAAGATGACGCCCTGCTTCACCTCCGCCGCGTCCATCAGGCGGTCCAGGTCCTCGCAGGTGTAGAGCATGCCGACGCGGGAGCGATCCCTCGGCAGCCCCGAGCGGCCATGGCCGCGGTAGTGCCAGCGCAGCACGCGGTGGTACTTCGACAGGTAGGGCGTCAGGTACTTCCAGGCGAAGCCATCGCAGCCCAGCCCGTCGCACAGCACCATGCCGGGCTCGCCGTCGCCGAGGACCTGGAAGTACAGCTCGGCCTCGTCCGGGACACGCAGGTAGTCCTGCCGGAAGTAGTGGCTCATGGGCTCAGTCTTCCGCCCCTTCGGTGGCGTCCGACCCCCGGTCCAGGCCGTACTTGGAGATCTTCAGGATGAGGTTGGAGCGGCTGATGCCCAGCTCCCGGGCCAGCCGGCTCTTGTTGTACTGGGTGCGCACCAGGCCGCGCTGGATCATCTCTCGCTCCAGGGCCTCCACCGCCTCGTTCAGCTTGCCGGTGGCGCGCACGGGCGACATCAGCGTGGCGCCCCCGGGCACCACCGCGTCGCGGATGCGGCTGGAGATGAGATCCGGGGGGATGAGATCCAGATCTCCTCCGAGCACCAGCAGCCGCTCGATCTCGTTCTCCAGCTCGCGGATGTTCCCCGGCCACGCGTAGGCGTGGAGGATGGCCAGCGCCTCCTGGGACAGGCCTCGGGTGCGCTGGTTCTCGCGGTGGTGCTTGCGCAGGAAGTGATCGATGAGGATGGCCAGGTCCTCGCGGCGATCGCGCAGGGCCGGCAGGTGCAGGCGGATGACGTTGATGCGGTAGTAGAGGTCCTCGCGGAACTCGCCCTTCTTGACCAGCTCGCCCAGATCCTTGTGGGTGGCGGCGATGACGCGCACGTCCACCTCCTTGGAGTGGTTGCCGCCCACGGGGATGAAGGTGCCCTCCTGCAGCACGCGCAGGAGCTTCACCTGGAGCGCGGCGGACATGTCTCCCACCTCGTCCAGGAAGAAGGTGCCGCCGTCGGCCACCTCGAACAGGCCCTTCTTGTCCCGGAGCGCGCCGGTGAACGAGCCGCGCGTGTGGCCGAAGAGGGCGCTCTCCAGCAGGTTGTCGTTGAAGGCCGAGCAGTTCTGCACCACGAACGGCTTGTCCTTGCGCGGGCCGTTGTGGTGGATGGCGCGCGCCACCAGCTCCTTGCCGGTGCCGGACTCGCCGTTGATGAGCACGGTGGAGTCCGAGTTCGCCACCTTCTCCATCAGCTTGAACACCTCCATCATCGCCGTGGAGCGCCCGATGATCTTCTCGAAGCGGTAGCGGTCCGACAGCTCGTTGGAGAGCGAGTGGATCGTCTCGTCCTTGCGAGACAGCTCCGCCTCGTAGCTGGCGATCTCGTTCACCGCGAACTCGAGCAGGTCGGCCAGCTTGCCCATCTCCGAGGCGTCCATCACCGGCACGCGCGCCACGGCGCGATCCAGGTCGGTGTCCACCGGGGTGAGCTCGCGGATCTGCGACTTGAGCACCTCCGCCTCGCGCTCGCCGGGCGGCTGCCGGGCGAACCCTTCGATGAAGAGCATCCCCTCGTACTCGTTGTCGATGTAGAGCGGGGCGCCGATGATGGTGAAGTTCAGGTGGCAGTCGTGGGTGAGGGCCCGGCGCAGGCGCTTGCTGCTCTTGAACTTCTCGTGGAGCACGCGCACCGACTGACTGCAGCGACGGCTGCCCTCCTTGGAGAGGAGCGACAGGCGGCAGAAGTCATTGGGGGGCGGGATGATATCGCCGCGCTGCCACTCCTGCACCACCCCATGCTTGTCCGCGAAGACCAGCTCCGCCTGCCACCACTTGCGGATGACCTCCTTGAGCATGATGATGGTGTGCAGGTTCTGGTACTTCTCGAATTCCATCCCGCTCCTCGTGCCCATGTCCCGGGCCAGGACATCTCGAGGCTGCCGAGTGTCCGAATTTCAGCCGATGCTCATATACTGAGAGCGGCGCGCTGTCCGCAGGGTTCTCTCCCGTGACTACATCGGCGCATACCCGACGCGGTTCGAGGCAGGCCCACAGTGGCGGACATGGGCACGATCATGCCGGGCATGACCATGACCATGACCACGGGCATGGGCACGGGCATGGGCACGGCCATGGGCACGGACACCCGCCTCGGAGGCCGGCCAACCTGGCCGACGAGCGGCGCAAGGACCGGAATCGGCTGCTGTTCGCGCTGATCCTCACGGCGACCATCGCGCTGGCGGAGGCGGTGGGCGGCTTCCTGACGAACTCGCTGGCGTTGATGTCCGACGCGGGCCACATGCTCACGGACGTGTCCGCGCTGGCGCTGAGCCTGCTGGCGCTGTGGTTCGCGGGCAAGCCGGCCGACCTGAAGAAGACGTACGGGTACTACCGGATGGAGATCCTCAGCGCGCTGTTCAACGGCGTGCTGCTGCTGGGGATCACCGGAGTCATCCTCGTGGAGGCCTGGGAGCGCTTCCGCGCGCCGGCGCCGGTGCAATTGGGCCCCATGGCGGTGGTGGCGACGGTGGGTCTGGTGGCGAACCTGGCGGCGCTGGGCTTCCTGCACCGGACGCACTCGCTCAACGTGCGCGGGGCGTTCCTGCACGTACTGGGGGATGCGCTGTCCAGCGTGGGCGTGCTCGTGGGCGCGGGGATCATGGCGCTGACGGGCTGGTTCATCGTGGATCCGCTCATCTCCGTGCTCATCTCGGTGGTGATCGTGGTGGGGGCCATCCGGCTGGTGCGCGACGCGGTGGACGTGCTGCTGGAGGCGGTGCCCGCGCACGTGGACCTGGAGGCGGTGAGGGAGCTGCTGCTGAAGGTCCAGGGCGTGAGCGCGGTGCACGATCTGCACGTGTGGACAATCTCCAGCGGGCTGTACGCGCTCTCGGTGCACCTGGTGGTGGTGAACGCGCTGGCGTGCAACAACGACGAGATCCTCTCGGCGGTGAAGCACGAGCTGTTCGACCGGTTCGGCATCGATCACACCACGATCCAGATCGAGAGCGAGGCCTACGCCCACGTGGGCGAGGTGCACTGAGGCTCCCCGAGGGGCATCCAAGCGGTAGGGAGACGACGCTCGGTGCTCAGTTGTCTTGCAGAGGCCGAGGAGTCGGACCATCCTCGGCGGCCGATGACTGTGCTGGACAAGGTGCTGGCGCTACGGCCAGCGAACGCGGTGGCGCGGCTGGGGCAGGGCTCCCGGCTGCCGCTGCTCAGCCCGAGCGAGCTGCTGCGGGCGCTGGAGGGGTCTCCGGCGGCGCTGCCCTGTGTGCCCGTGCGGGCCAAGGCGTCCGTGCCTGGGCTGCTGGCGGCGGCGAGGGCGGAGGACTCGGTGCTGGGGCTGGCGTGCTCGCACCCGCTGGCGGACCGGGGTGCCACGGAGCGCTTCCTGGCCACGGTGAGGGCGGCGGCCGCGGAGGCCGAGCACTCGCGCCCCATCTTCCTGCAGGCCGGGCCGGTGCGGGTGGCGAAGCCCAAGCCGGAGGGGCTGGCGGTGCAGCAGGAGGCCATCTTCCGGCTGGTGGATGATGGGTTCTCCCTGGTGTCGCTGGACGTGTCGCGGCTGGAGGCGAGCGCGGCGGTGGAGGTGGTCCGGTCGCTTTCCTCGCCGCTCCGGGAGCGGGAGCTGCCGCTGGAGCTGACCCTCCCGATGCCCGCGCGCGAGAGCGAGAGCCTGACGGACACGGCCCGCCCGCTGCTGGCGGGGCTGCGCAAGGGCGGGGTGCCGGTGCGCTTCCTGCGGGTGCCGGCGGCGGTGTTCGGCGAGGAGGATCTGGACGTGGGGCTGCTGCACCTGCTGGTGGAGCTGGCCACGGAGTTCGGGGTGAGCGTGACGGTGGCGGACGTGGGGGAGCGCTCCCTGCGATCGCTGCCCACCTTCGTGGCGGCGGGGGTGCGCAAGGTGGACTGCGCGGGCCCCTTCGAGCGGTTGGCGCTGGCGGCGTGGCCGGCGGACGCCCGGGCCATCGTGGAGCAGAAGGCGGAGGCCACGGGGGTGCCCCCGGGCGAGCTGCTGGGGCTCATCGAGGAGCAGCTGCAGCCGCTGGAGGACTCCGCGCGCGACAAGCTGGAGGCGCTGTCCTTCACCGAGGCCACCGAGGTGCTGTCCCTGCTGGGGGTATCGCGGACGGGCTGGCGCTCCATGGTGTGGCTGGCCGAGAACCGGGGCGATTGAGCCGATGCGAATCGTCGCGGGCAGTGCGAAGGGGCGGGCGATCCAGGGGCCGAAGACGACATCCCGGCACATCCGCCCCACGGCGGACCGGGTGCGGGAGACGCTCTTCAACGTCCTGGGCCAGTGGCTGGAGGGGCAGGCGGTGTTGGATCTCTACGCGGGCACGGGGGCGCTGGCGCTGGAGGCCCTCTCCCGAGGGGCGGGCCGGGCGGTGCTGGTGGACTCGGACCGAGAGGCGCTGGGGCTGTGCCGGCAGAACACGGACACCCTGGGGTTCACCGCCCAGGTGGAGATCCTGGGCCAGCCGGTGGCGAAGGCGGTGGAGGCGTTGGGCCGGCGGGGCGAGAGCTTCGAGCTCATCTTCGCGGACCCGCCCTACGCGGCGCGGGTGGTGGAGACGGTGCTGGAGCAGGTGGGGAAGGCAGGCTTGGTGGCGCCCGGAGGGCTGCTCGTCATCGAGCACGACAAGCGCGAGCCGGCCCCGGATTCCCACGAGGGCTTTGCCCGGGAGGACCAGCGCCGGTTCGGGGACACGCTGGTGAGCTTCTACCGCATTCCTTGACCGACCCCCGAGGGCGTCCGAGACTCCTGCGCCATGCCTGTGGCCATCTATCCAGGTTCCTTCGATCCGCTCACCAACGGGCACGTCAGCCTCATCCAGCGCGGTCTGCAGATGTTCGACCGGCTGATCGTGGCCATCGCGGTGAACCCGAAGAAAGTGCCGCTCTTCTCGCTGGAGGAGCGGCGCGAGCTCATCCGCCAGGCCTGCCCGGACGAGCGGGTGGAGGTGGACGCCTTCCAGGGGCTGTTGGTGGAGTACGCCAAGAGCCGACAGGTGAACGTGCTGATCCGTGGGCTGCGGGCGGTGTCGGACTTCGAGTACGAGTTCCAGCTGGCCAACATGAACCGCAAGCTGGCGCCGGGTATCGAGACCGTCTTCATGATGACGGGTGAGGATTATTTCTACATTTCTTCACAGCTCGTTCGGGAAGTGGCGTCATTCGGGGGGGATGTGACGGGCCTGGTGCCGGACAACGTGCACGCGAAGCTGCGGGAGAAGTTTGCCCGGAAGCCCTGAGACGCTCAGTAGATCTTGTCGGCCCGGGTGCACTCGCGGTACCACCCGGACATGCAATTGGCACAGCGCATCAAATCCATCAAGCCGTCCCCCACGCTGGCGCTGAACGCACGCGCGAAGGCGCTGGCGGCGCAGGGCGTGGACGTGGCGGGGTTCGTGGCGGGAGAGCCGGACTTCGACACGCCGGAGTTCATCAAGCAGGCGGCGATCGACAGCCTGAAGGCGGGCTTCACGAAGTACACGCCGACGGCGGGCATCCCGGAGCTGCGCGAGGCCATCTGCGCGAAGCTCCAGCGGGACAACCAGCTCACGTACGCGCCGGATCAGGTGCTGGTGTCGGTGGGGGCGAAGCACTCGCTCTACAACATCTTCCAGGCGCTGCTGAACGAGGGTGACGAGGTCATCATCTTCACGCCGTACTGGGTGAGCTACCCGGACATGGTGCTGCTGGCGGGCGGCAAGCCGGTCTTCATCGAGACGCGCGAGGAGAACGGCTTCGCGCCGGATCCAGAGGCCATCCGCCGCGCTCTGACGCCGCGCACGCGGGCGGTGGTGATCAACAGCCCGAGCAACCCCAGCGGGGCGGTGTTCTCGCGGGCGGCGCTGGAGGGCATCGCGGCGGCGGTGCGCGGGCATGACTGCCTGATCATCAGCGACGACATCTACGAGAAGCTGCTGTACCAGGGGGAGTTCCTGAACATCGCCAACGTGGCGCCGGACCTGTTCCCGCGGCTGGTGGTGGTGAACGGGATGAGCAAGGCGTACTCGATGACGGGCTGGCGCCTGGGGTACGCGGCGGGGCCGAAACCGCTCATCTCGGGCATGCAGATGATCCAGGACCAGTCGACGTCAAACCCCACGTCCATGGTGCAGAAGGGGGCGGTGGCGGCGCTGAAGGGCCCCACGGAGTTCATCACCAAGATGGTGGAGGAGTTCCGGGCGCGGCGGGAGCTGATCGTCTCAGGGCTCAACGCGCTGGACGGGGTGCGCTGCCGCACGCCGGAGGGCGCGTTCTACGTGTTCCCGGACGTGCGAGGGCTGCTGGGGCGCACGTACAAGGGCGCTCCGGTGGGGACCTCGAGCCGGCTGTCCGAGATCCTCCTGGACGACTTCCGGGTGGCTGTGATGCCGGGCGCGCCGTTCGGGGCGGAGGGCTTCCTGCGCCTGAGTTTCGCCACCTCGCGCGAGGTCATCCAGAAGGGCCTGGGACGGATGCGCGATTTCGTCGCGGCTCTCAGCTGAAGAACACGGACCCACGATCCTGGATGCACAGGTCGCGGGTCCCTCGTCTCGGCGCGGGTCCCCCCATCAGCGGATGGGTCCTCCCGCGCCGGCCGTCCCGCTCTCCCTCGCTACACGGCTCCGCTCGTCGGCCAGCTCCACACGAGCCTGTATGGTGCGTTGGCCCAGTACGTACGGAACCCACAGCGCCAACAGCTTCCACACGGCAATACCCGCGTTGGACAGCAGTCGGTCCACCTGTTTCACTCCGTGCTTGCCCTGAGCCCCTCGGGCCAGCGCCACCGCTTGGCCGATGGCGTACACCGACAGGCTGGCCGCGTGGATGACTCCCAACGTGGCCAGCGCCAGCGACAGCACGCGCTTGGCGTGCAGATCCTCTCCGAAGAGGCCTTCGAGGCAGGTACGCACCTGCTGCTCAGGGATGGCGGAGGAACTCACCGGCCACGTAGTATGCACCGCACCCTACCTGGCGCATCAAGCGTTCAACTCGGCGCTTGTCTGCTTGCCCGCAAGATGAGGGGATGCCTCAGGGTGTTTTGATGAGAATTCCAGTCTCGAATGCTGTGTGAGTCCGAGCGACCGTGAAGGCTTGATCGAGTTCTTGGGTGCGCAAAATATCGATCCAGGGCGCACTGCGCTTTGCTTTCTCGCATACTGCGAAGGTGAATCCTCTTTCTTGAGCTAGTTGGAGATCTTCTGCGGGTGGGTTCAGTGAAGGGTCGGACATGTGAGAGCCTTTGCTACGGGCGCATGCCTCAAGGCGATGCGAAGTTGGTGGCACAGCGCATGGCGCAAGACGTCCAGCGGGTGCTCGATCAACGACTGCTGCCCGTGGTGGTGCTTACCGACGGTGAGCCGGAGATGATGAACCTGCTTGAGCAGGTGTTGGCCGCGCACGTGCCCAAGGCCACGCGGATTAGGATTCTTTTGCTCCAAAGCTGTGATCCCATGCCGAGAGTGTAACGGCGCACTCTTTTTCGAGTTCGGGCCATTTTCGACGGACTTGATTAAGCACCTCGGTTAGCCGATCGCGGCTATCGTACGGGAAGGAGTCTCGCATCAGTAATGCAATGCGAGCTTTTTCTATATTGTCTCCTTCTAGCCATTGTTGTCTTGCCGAGATGATTTGGGACGCCATCTCTTCATCGAGGGCCCACATGAGTTCCTCAAGGATCTCCGCAAAGCCTTGGTCGGGTAGTGCTTGTGCGCGTCTTGAGAAGAGGAAGTCAGCAATGTTCTCCATTTGGGCTCCTTTCTAATTTTTTCGACGATAGGTAGTTGTAGTTGCCGAAGACGTATTCGACAAGGGTGTTCCCGCAGTCCGTTTGGGGACTCCGAAAGAATGGATTGATTCTAGTGGGGCAGATTCAATGAATTCAAACCCCGCGTCCTCCGCTACTTCAGGTTTTACTGCCTTGGCGTACTTGTTCGCTGGGGACCCAGAAACCTTTAGCAAGCCGCCTGGTCGCGTGACACGTGCGATTTCCTGGGATACTGGCCTGAAGCCATAAGGGTTAATGGCATGCACTTCGTCAAAGTATGATGCTGGAAATGGTAGATCGTTCGCATCCGCAACAATATCCACCCCGGGAAGTTTCTTGATATCCACGTTGACCGCACCGGTCATCGGGTTATCTCCCGAGCCGAGATTCAGAATGCGCTTGGGATAAGCCCTTGCGAGTGCCTCATAGCTTTGTGGCAGTTCTCCGTTCTCACCTGCTGCGGCGGCGCTGTGAGCGCTTCCCCCAGATGGACTCTCCGTCGCTTGTGTGACGCTCTCGTGAATGGAGCCGAGCCTGCCAGACGTTGCTGTGCTTCCGATGGGCCGCGCCGCCCGAATGGCGGTGCCAGCACCAGTGACTACTTCGGTTGCTCCTTCCTGCAAGCCATAGGCTGCAGCGTTGCCTAGATCGTCGGCGAGGCCTGCTATAGTGGAGTATGCTTTGCCTAGAACAGCCCCTCCTGCGCCCCCGAGGATAGAGCCTACTCCAACCTGTATGGAGACCTCGTGCAGGCTTACGGATGCGCGGCGACCGCTGCTGACATCAATGGACTGTGTCACTAGAGAATCACCACCACCCATTACGGCCCCGCCAAAAACTCCTCCAATGGCAGTGGCGAGGACAGTTCCTGCGCCTAGGCTGGTGGCTGCTGCTGTTGCGACACCTCCAGTAGCGATTGACAGTCCAGCAACACCAGCACCTGCAGTACCTGAGAGTGCAACCTGTCCCCATTGAGTTCTCGACGTGGCATCCGAGAACGAAACGGCTTTGTTCTGATCGGCCTGCTTGAAGAAGTTCAGTTCTGCGCTGATGAGTGCTGCGCCAATGATGATCAGCGGGATGACTTTACCGCTCGGATCGGTGTACACTGCAGGGTTGTTTGCGGCGTACACGTATCGGTGCAGGTTCGGAGCGGCAGTCGGAATCAATTCGAGCGGGTCTCTGCTGATAAAGCGACCCAGTTCGTTGTCATAGTATCTTGCTCGTGCGTACGTGAGTTCAGTCTCTACGTCGAACTGGTGCCCCGTATAGCCGAGCTTGAAGTTATCGGCTGAGGGAGCCGTTTCTCCAATGTGACTCCCCCACACGTCGTACTTCCTTGCGGTCATTACCCTGCCAGTTGTGGAGGTGGCGTCGGACACGCTGCCTAGAGCATCGTTGCTCAGGAAGTTCGTAGTGGTGCAAATAGACGTGTTGTCGCTAACAGCCAAGGCCTCATGGGCATAGTGATAGCGGCGCATTGCTTGGCGAACTGTGTCTTTTTCTTGGAGAACGAAGTCGTCATCTAGCACGTACTCGACGTTCTCTAGTGCTGTGCGGCGCCAGGTTCGCTGGAGGTTAGCATCGTAGTCGTAGCGCCCCGTCTCCAGATTGTTGTCGTGCACCACTGTCAAAGTGTTGCGGATGTCCCATGAGAAGGACCGAATGCGCGAGGAGGAGATGAAGGAGGTGAGATTGCCGTTAGCGTCATAGCTGATTTGACGTTCCCTCGAACTGTCCAGTCGATCGGCAAGGCGAATCAGCCAGTCAACACGGTTGAAGGTTCCGGAGGTGTCGCGCGCGAGTTGACCTGCAGGTAGCGAGTCGAAGGCGTCAGGCCCCAGTGATGAGACAACGGAAGAGGAGGCGTCTCGCTCTCCAATGCGATTGCCGACAGCGTCCAACTGGTAGAGGACCGCGCGACCATCTGCGTAGGCTACGCCCGTGAGCCTGTCGAGGGCGTCGTAGCCGTAGGTGGTGGTCTCGGGAGCAGCGATCGACCCTGTATCGGGTCGAGTGCGTGTCTCTATCTGGCGCAGACGATTGCCATTGAAGTCGTAGACGTAGACGAAGCGACTTCGTAGCGTGCCCTTGGGCGTGCAGTCTTCGGAAACGGCCCCTTGGGCCAGGACGAGTTGGGTGATTTGGCCAGCAGCGTCATAGCACCGCGTTTCCGTCAAGCCGTTGGGCAGTTCCGTGTTCTTCAGCAGCGAGTCAGGCCAGTATTTGAAGTAGGTTGTCCCCTCGGGAATCGTCGCTTGGGAGAGCCGGCCTAGCGCGTCGTACTCGTAGTTCGTCGAGATATTGTCCGGATCTGTAATGCTCTTTCGCCGCCCCGCTGCGTCGTAGGTGAAGGCGATGTTCTTATTCGAAGGGAGTGTGGTGCTCTCAAGCCTGTCGAGCTTGTCGTACGTGTGTGTGGTGTGCTGCTGAGCGACAGTGCTCGCATCGGTCCGTTTGGTTTCGATGATGTCGGTGAGATTGCCGTTGGCGTCGTACGTGAAACTCTGCGCCTCGATAGAGGGGAAGGCTCTCGGCAGAGCGTGGTTCGAGTAGGTGCGTGAGGCCAGGCGGTCCAACAATCCATAGACGGAGGCTGTTACTTGCCCCTTGGCGTCGGTGAAGGTCTTGAGGTTGCCGTTGGCGTCGTACGTCGAGCGCCAGGTAAGGGTCCCCACGTCGGACAGGGTCTCGGCGCCTGGTTCGAAGAGCGGCAGGGTGGTTCTGTGCGCCGCAGTCAGCCGCAAGTGCGCGTCGAGGTGGACGTGCTCGGCGGTGCGATGGCCGAGTGCATCGAACTCGAACGTCGAGAGGTTCCCGTTGGCATCCTGCTTCGCCACGAGGTTGCGTGTGGCGTCGTAGACGAAGGAGTAGTGCCCTTCCAGCGCATCGACCACGTCCGTGAGCTTGCCTACCTCGTCATAGGTGTAGCGGGTGACGTGGGTTCCTGTGCAGACCTGATCCCGGATCTGCTCCACCGTGAGGCCCGTCGCCTGACCGTGCCTCAATGTCGGGTGGCCCAGCGGGCGCTTCACGCACAGAAGGTTGCCCGTGGCGTCATAGGCGCTTGCCGTGACTCGCTCCAGGGCATCCTCGGAGCGCACTTGCCGGTTCAGGTCGTCGTAGGTCCAGCGGTTCGTGTAGGGCTTGCCTGGGTCTCTCGGGCGCAGTGTGGAGACCAGGTTGCCGACGGCGTCATAGGTGTGCCGGGTTGTTGCCGCTTCCGGCGTGCCTACTCCTCGTGTCTCCTCCAGCAGTCGACCCGCGGCGTCGTAGCGGTAGCTGCTCGTGTGATGGTTAGGATCGATCCGTGTCACCGCCAGGCCTGCGGCGTTGTAGGTCGTAGACTCAGTGCGGATCGTGTTGCCGAGGCCTCGCATCTCGTTCACCCGCCGGCCCAGGCCATCATGGAGACGCACGGTGGGAATCTCGCGCCGGTCCACCAGGGTCTCGCTGCGTGCGGCATCGTCGTACGTATTGGTCTGGGTGTAGCGTGCCGTGGGCTGGTTGATGTCGAAGTCCTGCTGCTTCGTGAACCTTCCCGCAGCGTCATAGTCGTAGCGGGTCGTGTGTCCCTTGGCATCGCGTGCGACTCGCAGGTTCTGCGCGTCGAAGCGGGACTCGCGAACATGGTTCAGTGCGTCATGCACGCGCACCTCGCGATGCAGGCCGTCCTGGACGTGAATGGTTTCAAACGTGCGAGCGTCCCGCTCCACCACGCGAACCAGACCGGTGTCGGTATCAGGCGTATCGAGGTACAGGCGCTCCAGCGTGGTGAGCGGTGTGCCTCCTCGGGAGATGCTCTCCACCAGCCGCTCGAGCGCCGGCCGGCCCGCGACGTCGTAGCCCGTGGTCCGGACGATGCCGCGACCATCCGTCTGCTGAATGGCGTGACCCTCGCCGTCATAGACGAAGGACTCGATGACGCCCATGGGCTTGCGCCGCTCCAACAGCCTCCCCAGCGCGTTGTGCTTCTCCTCGGTGCGTCGGTTCAGCGCGTCCACCTGGGCTGCCAGGTGGCCGTGACTGTCGTATTCGAAGCGGGTGGTCAGCCCGAGCGCGCTTCCCACGCTCGAGTCATCCGGCGTGCGCCCCAGTGTGCCGCTCGGCTCGCTGGCCGCGTCCACCGTCTGCTGGTAGGTCCGGTCCAGGTCGTCCTTGAGGACCACCGTCAAGAAGCCGCGGGCATCCTTCGTCGCGACCGCGTTCTGCGCGTCGGCGTAGGCCATCCGCGTTTCGTAGGTGTCCGTCGCATTCCCCAGGCTCTTGAATGTCTCCTTCACCTCGACGGGACGGTTCAGCCCGTCGTACCGCGCCGTGCGACGACGCTGCTCGATGCCTCCCGCCAGCCAGCGCTCCACCTTGGGGTTGCCATTGAGGTCGTATTCGCGTCTCTCCTCTCGGCCCACCGGATCCACCGTGCGCACGAGTCGGTTGGCGAAGTCGTACTCCATGCGCGTCTCGTGGGCGTTTCCGTCCACACTTCGCGTCTTGTTGCCCACCAGATCGAAGCGCGCGAGTGTCTCGTAACGCTGAGGTGGCGCATCCATGTCCGGCCCAGGCACGCTCGGGCTCTGCACGCGCACTACGCGATACAGCGAGTCGAGCCCGTAGTTCGTCCGATGGCCGTGGATGTCTGTCTCGAAGGCCCGGTTGCCTGCGGCGTCGTAGCCATACGTGGCCACCACGCCCTGCTGCCCCACAATGCCTTCCACTCCATTCTGCGCCAGGAAGGCACCTCCCACCGCAGGGGCTATGCTCACGCGCACGGGCCGGTCGGCGAAGTCATAGTCCGTCTTCGTCTCGACTCCCCGCCGGTCGGTGACGCTCACCCGATTGCTGGCCTCGTCGTAGCCGTAGCGCGTCTCGAGCGGGCTCGACAACCCTCCGCCTGACTCCGTGACGCGTGTCACGCGATTCAGCGCGTCCAAGGTGTAGAGGCGCTCGAAGTGCGTGGCCGGGTGGTACTCTCGGCGGAGCTGGCCTTCGGGGTAGTACTCGCGCTGCTGCACCACCGATGGGGAGGCGCCCTTGCTGTTCACGCGAATCACGGTGGTGGGGCGGTCCAGTCCGTCGTACTCCTGCAGCGTCTTGTGTCCAAAGGTGTCGGACTCGGACAGCAAGCGCCCTCTGCCGTCGAACTCCCG